>REEF01000898.1 GCA_007695205.1 Planctomycetaceae bacterium | reverse complement strand
CGACTCCCGACCCCTTCCGCCCGATTCCACCAAGAAATATATGGCCGGGTGCTTATGAAAACGGGCGCAAGCATATTGGTCCTCGACAAGCACACATGGAACACTCCCGTCCTGACCCCTTTTTTTCTCGCAGGACGCGTCACATCCTGCGGCGGTCCTTGCGGCGGTCGGACTCGCGGAGCAGGATCTTCCGCAGCCGGATGTTCTTGGGGGTCACCTCGACCAGTTCATCGTCCTCGATGTATTCCAAGGCGGCTTCCAAAGAAAACTGCCGCGCCGGTTTCAGGTAAATGTTCTCGTCGCTGCCTGCGGCCCGGATGTTGGTCAACTTCTTCTCTTTGCTCGGATTGACCGCCAGATCGTTTTCGCGAGCGTTTTCACCGACGATCATGCCTTCGTAGACCTCTTCACCCGGCGACACGAATAATTCGGCGCGTTCCTGCAATTGGCCCAGGCTGTACCCCACGGCCCGACCGCTGACCATCGACACCATCACGCCATTGGAACGCCGCGGGATTTCGCCTTCCATCGGCCGATAGCTGTCGAAACGATGATGCATGACCGCCTCGCCTTGCGTGGCGTTCAGCAGCCGGGTACGCAGCCCGATCAATCCTCGAGCTGGAATGATGAAGTTCAGCAGTTGGAACTTGCCTCGAGGCTCGATCCGGATCAGGTCACCGCGACGTTGTCCGACCAGTTCCATGACCGGGCCCAGCTTTTCTTCGGGCACTTCGACGGTCAGCGTCTCGAACGGTTCTTCCTTACGGCCGTCTTGCTGGTGCAGGATGACTTGCGGCTTGCCGACCGACAATTCGTATCCCTCGCGACGGATGGTTTCGATCAGCACGGCCAGATGCAGCACGCCGCGTCCCGCGACGGCGAAGGCATCGGTCCCAGCGATCGGTCGGACTCGTAGAGCGACGTTCCGCTCCAGTTCCTTTTCCAGCCGTTCGCGTAATTGTCGAGTGGTCACGTATTTGCCATCGCGTCCGGCGAAGGGCGAGCTGTTGATGCCGAAGACCATCTCCAGCGTCGGTTCGTCGACCGTCAGCCGCGGCAAGGGGCGACGATGGCTGGGCGCGCAGAGCGTATCCCCGATCTCGACCGAGTCCAGACCGACGATCGCCACGACGTCCCCGGCCGACGCCTGCGCCACCTCGCGCCGGCCCAGATTATGAAAAACATACAGCATGGCGACCTTGGACGTCGTCACGCGTCCCCCCGACTGCAGCAACTCGATCGCCTGGCCCTGTCGGATCGTCCCCGCCTGGATGCGCCCGACGGCGATGCGCCCGACGTATTCCGACCAATCCAGCGTTGTGACCAGCATCTGCAGCGGCGCGTCTGGCTGGACATCCGGACCGGGCACCTTGTCCAGCACCAGGTCCAGCAAGGGGTGCATGGAATCCCCACGAATCTGCGGGTCCGTGGTGGCGTACCCATCGCGAGCGCTGGTGAACAGATGCAGGAAGTCCTCCAGATGATGGTCGCCTCCCAGTTCCATCAGCAGCTCGCAGGTCTCGTCCAGAACCTCGTGCGCCCGGGAATCCGGACGGTCGATCTTGTTGACCACGACGATCGGAACCAGCCCGAATTCCAGGGCTTTGCCTAACACAAACCGCGTCTGGGGCATGGGGCCTTCCGCCGCGTCGACCAGCAACAGCGCACCATCGGCCATCCGCACCACCCGTTCGACCTCGCCTCCGAAATCCGCGTGGCCGGGCGTGTCGATGACATTGATCTTCACGCCGCGGTACGGCAAGGCGATGTTTTTGGACAGGATGGTGATGCCCCGTTCACGCTCCAGGTCGTTGGTATCCAGGATCCGTTCGCCCTGGAGTTGGCTGTCGCGAAACTGGCCGCTTTGGCGCAGCAGGCAATCCACCAGAGACGTTTTGCCGTGATCAACGTGTGCGATGATCACGATGTTCCGAAGGTCGTTTCGTCGCATGCGGATCGCTTACTAACCGCCGAATTTCGGAAATAGCGGTCCACCGTATTGCGCGGCGTCGCCTAGTTCTTCTTCGATTCGCAGCAACTGGTTGTACTTGGCCATACGATCGCTGCGCGAGGCCGATCCGGTCTTGATCTGGCCTGTGTTGAGTGCGACGGCCAGGTCGGCGATGGTCGCGTCTTCGGTTTCGCCGCTGCGGTGGCTGATCACGCTGGTGTATCCGGCGCGATCGGCCAACCGGATGGCCTGGATCGTTTCGGTCAGCGTGCCGATCTGGTTGACCTTGATCAGGATGCTGTTCGCGATGCCCTGATCGATGCCTCGCTGCAGCCGCTCGGTGTTGGTCACGAACAGATCGTCCCCGACCAACTGGACGCGATCGCCCAGCTTTTCGGTCAACAGTTTCCAGCCGTCCCAGTCGTCTTCGCTGCAACCGTCTTCGATCGAGCAGATCGGGTATTTGACGGCCCAGTCGGCCAAAAAGTCGACCATGGCGGCCGTGTCGATGGCTTTGCCGTCGATGGTATATAGGCCTTTCTCGGCGTCATAGAACTCGGTGGCCGCTGCATCCAGGGCGATCCAGACCTGCTTGCCCGCCTCGTAGCCCGCTTTGTCGATGGCTTCCAAAATCAGATCCAACGCTTCGACATTGCTGCCAAGATCCGGAGCGAAACCGCCCTCGTCGCCCACCGACGTACTCAGCTTTCGCGATGCCAACACTTTCTTCAGTTGGTGGAACACTTCCACTCCGCAGCGTAACGCGTCGCTGAAGGTCTCGAAGCCCAGCGGCATGACCATGAATTCCTGGATGTCCACCGAGTTGTCGGCATGTTCACCGCCATTGACGATGTTCATCATCGGCGCCGGCAACAGACAGGCACCACACCCGCCCAGGTACCGATACAATGGCTGGTTGGTGTACTGAGCAGCCGCTTTGGCGATGGCCAGCGAGACACCCAACATCGCATTGGCGCCCAGATTCTGCTTGTTCGGCGTCCCATCCAGCTCGATCAACTGCATGTCGACGCCGATCTGGTCCAGGCTGTCCATGCCTTCCAGTTCGCTGGCGATCGTTGTATTGATGTTGTTGACGGCCTGTTGAACGCCCTTGCCCAAGTAGACGCCCTTTTCACCATCCCGCAGTTCCCAGGCCTCGTGGGCTCCCGTGCTGGCCCCGCTGGGGACCGCTGCACGGCCATAAGACCCATCTAAAAGAGTTACCTCGACCTCGACCGTGGGGTTTCCGCGGCTGTCCAGGATCTGTCGTCCGTGGATGTCGGCAATCGTACTCATCTTCGTGTTCTCTCCGTTGGTTTAGTGGACACCTCAGTATTGAATAACCCCATGGAAGGGGAAAGCCCGCCGCTTTCGATTGGTCGAGCGTTTTTCGCGTGAGCAAGGCGTCATTGTGACGTAAGAAAGGCCGTTTGCCTAGGCTCTGTCAGAAAAGGGGGCTGACCCTCTCCGGACACACCTTATTTTCCGAGTCTTCAGCGTGCCCTCCAAAGGGTCAGACCCCTTTTCTGACAGAGCTGAGGTATGGAATCAACCGGGGATGCGACCTGATACCAGACGCCCTCCAACGAAGGTGGCGACGATGTGGATCGAGGCGACGGGATCCGCCGTCGGCAATCGCAGCAGCGTCAGATCGGCAGGGGCCCCCACTTGTAGGCGCCCCGGTTCGATGCCGATCAAACGGGCGGGCCCCACCGAGGCCAGGTCGACGGCCACCTGTAGATCGTGCTCGGTGTAGCGGAGCACATTGGCGACGCCCGCCGTGATGGGCAGGGCGGCCCCGGCCAGCAAGTGACGCTGACCCGCGATGACCATGCGTCCATCCTCCAGGATCTCGATTTCCCCGGAATTGGCAGAGTGATACCTGCCGGGAGGCTTGCCGGCCATCGAGGTGATATCGCTGATCAAGATGCACCGCGTGGGCCCTTTGGCTCGAAGAAAGCTCTTGACGACCGCAGGCGGCAGATGATGGCCGTCGACGATCAAACTGGCGACCAGCCGATCTTCGGCCAATTGGTCCCAAAGGTAGTTGGGATGCCGGGGCAGTTGACGATGAGCGCCGTTTCCGAGATGGGTGCTCAACCGAGCCCCCGCGTCGACGGCCGCGCGGATCTGCTGGCTGTTGGCGTTGGTGTGGCCGATGGCGACCAGCACGCCCTGCCCGACGGCTCGACGAATGAATTCCGGCACCTTGTCGTATTCGGGCGCCAGCGTGAGGATGCGGATCTGGCCGTCGGCCAAATGCTGCAGGCGTTGAAAATGGTCCCAGTCCGGTGGGCGGATGTGGGCGGCGGGATGAGCACCTCGCGGACCATCCTCAGAACACAGGTAGGGGCCTTCCAGATGGATCCCCAACACCCGATCGGCGACTTCCGGAAGAGTGCGAATCGCGTGTGCGATGGTGGTCATGGCGTGAGCCAGAACCTCCCACGGGGCGGTCGTCACGGTGGGACAGTACCGGGTGACGCCGTGAGCATCCATCGCCAGACTGACTTGTCGGACCTGGTCCGGCGACAACGAGGGCGAATTGAAACTGATCCCGTCATATCCATTGACCTGCAGATCGATCAGCCCGGGCGCGAGCCAGGGCAAATCGTCCGGCAGATCGCCTTGGTCGGGAAGCGCATCCAGCGCCTGGATGACGCCC
>REEF01000654.1 GCA_007695205.1 Planctomycetaceae bacterium | reverse complement strand
CTCTCCCCGGAGGGGCGAGGGGACATCGGACAGTTATTTCTCGAACGGTGCTTAGCACCGCGCTTCTGGCTGCTCTTGCTCTCGGGCAGATCTCGTCTTCGGCCGCGGAGTCGGCTCTGGAGTCGGCTGACGATCAACCGCGGGTGGGATCGATCGAATACGTGCCCATGGATGCCCCGCCCGGCATGGCCCAGGCCGTGATCGTTCAAGGTGCGCCGCTGGTCCATACTCGGCAAATTCTGCCGCGGGACTCGGCCGGCCAACTGGTCGGCGAAGACTCGTTGGATCAGCAGATCCAGCAGGTCCTGACCAATTTGACGCACGTCTTGCAGGACTGCGGATCGGGGTTGGATCATTTGGTTCGGCTGAACATCTATGCGCTGGCGCCCTCGACGATTGATCGAGTCCGCGAGTTGTTGAACGAGCAGCTTTCGCCTTCGGTGCGTCCGACGATCACCTTCGTCCTGACCCCGTTGCCGCTGCGCGGCGCGATGGTCGCCGTGGATGCAGTCGCCATGGGCGAAGATCGCGGCGATGCCGTGGTGCATCAACGCTGCGAGGCCATCGCCGGGCACGAACGGGATGCGGATGCGGCCGTTTTGCCGCCGGGCGGTGTGGCCTATCTGTCCGGGTTGCCCGAGGATGGCGGGCTGACGGAATCCGCCGTCGTTCGGTGCATGACCCGACTGATGAGCACGCTCGAACATCTGCAATTGGCGCCCGAGCACGTCGTGCATATCAAAGTCTTTCTTCGCCCCGTCACCTCGGCGGACCAGGTCCTGGGCCAAATCCGGGACTTCTTCCCCGACCAGATGACGCCGCCCGTCGTCTTTGTGGAATGGTTGGCCTCGGTACCGATCGAGATCGAAATGATCGCTCAATTGCCACGGGACAACGATGCCGACGACGCCGACGACGATCAGACAAAGCCGCCCTTGGAATTCTTCAACCCGCCCGACGTCTGGCCGTCGGCCATCTTTAGCCGAGTCGCCTTGGTGCGAACCGACCGGCAGATTTATATCGGCAGCCAGTTTGCCCGCGAGCCCAGTCGCGGGCAGCCGCAGGCGATCGCTGTCTTCGAGCAGTTGGAGCAGATCCTTCAGCGGACCGGCAGCGACATGCGCCACATGGCAAAGGGCACCTATTACGTCGCCGACCACGACGCCTCGCGCTGGATCGACAGGACTCGACCCACCGTCTTCGATCCCGAACGTCCCCCCGCAGCTTCCAAGGCCATGGTACATGCCGTGGGTCGAGAAGGACGAACGATGACGGTGGACATGATCGCCGTCGAGAGCGCAGACCGTTAGCCGCAACCGATTCCGCGTCACCGAGAAATCAAGGAAGACCCAGCCCGCCGTATTATCCGCATGCTTCGCAACGAAGAAGAGCCACGCTGTGGCTGAACGAGATGGACCGAAGACGCGGTTTACCGGTCGCCGAGTTTCGAGCACGCACGATATCCAACTGGCGTCGACCGACTGGCAACGCTTGTTCGTTTGGCTGGATATCTCCGGCCAACGTTCCGGTTCGTTCGGTCATGAACAGGAGGAACACTTACGCCGATTGCGGCAACATCCGGCTGATCTGCCGGAAAAGTGAATGGTTCGCGCGACGAGCATTTACCCCAATCGCGGCAGCCAAAATTGCGGCAGCCAAGAGTCTGTTTGCTGGAGTACACGGTCCAGTTCGTCGATCGGAAGCAATCTGTCTTGTCCTGCAGAGCGGCCCAAACTGGCTTCCCGTCGTAGCCCTGTCGCATTCGAATCGACGGGTTGTTCGCCTATCTCGGTGGCTCGTTCCGAGGCCGACCATGGTTTGGATGGAATGCGAATCCGATCGGGCACACGTGGTCGATCGACGGCCTCATAGACGGTCGATGTTTGGACCATCGATTCGTTCGAGTGGTCCAGCAATCGTGCAGTCAGAGGTAGGTTCTGTTGATCAACCGTCTGCGTCATCTCGTCAATTTGGTTCCGTGCGACCGGCATCGGTTGCTGCCTGACTGGCTTGATCGAAAGTTCCGCAAGGCGACCTTCACGCTGGACGATGGGCGCCGTCCAGCCGGCTGGTCGTGGGACCAAAGATAGAAGTTCAGCTTGCAGGCCGACCGGACGAGCGATTTGCGACGGCGGAACATCCATCCGATCGGGACGGGGCATTTTTGCGGAGATCGTTGGGGGATCGTGACTCAGGACTTGTGACTCGATCCGGGAACTGGAAGGGGGTGCAATGGATGGTTCGTCAAATCGGGCGAGAGGCTCTGAGAATCGGACCACAGAGTCCGTGATATCCCGTCCAGGTTGCGGTGCGGGGTCAACCCAGATCTGATCCTCGTTCAGTCGGATGGCACTCAAGTCCAGCGATGTCGTCGTATTTGGCCGGACAGAATCCGTCATGCGGAACCCCACGTCCAGCAGACTCCCGCCGCCAGAGTCCAACCCCTCCGCGCGGAAGATCCATGCGTGGATGGTTCCTTTGGCATCGTCGACATTGGCGATCACCATCGTATCGTGGGCGGGCCAAATGGAGCCGGCATGAATGCTGCTTGCGTCGACGTCCAGCAGGGTGGTGTCGTACGACAGTCGGATCTCTGCACCGCGCAGGCCTTGCCCATCACTGATGTTGACTGGCGCTGTGAATTCGACCGCCGATGTGGGGATATCCACGTCTTCGATCTGGACCGAGACCACCGGTTCCTGCCCCGCAGCCAGCACATGGCTCAGCATATGCCGGGTCTCCAACTGCTCGAAACCAACCCGCCTTCGCCAACGTGCCATCTTCTCACCCTTTTCGATTCGCAGGTGCATTGCCCGAACGGGACTATTCAGAAAGCTCGCTAAGTAATCCGGCGGCCTCGTTTCGACAAGGCCAGTTTTTTCGTCATGGCACGATTGCAGCATGTCAGCCAGTTACCAGCGAGACAGCCCCGACAAAAATGGCAGCATCGGGAAACGGGGTGGAATAGGAAGAACCTCTAAGGATCCGTTTTCACGCCGAAGCTCGCTGCTCCAAAAGGTGTGTCTGTCAAGGCTAACGGCGACGACGACGCTTTACCCGCGTTTCGAGGGCCTTCCAGCAGGCCTCTTCTACGATTCTTGGCAGAGACTTCGTTTGGTATGATCCACCGTAGGGGCACCGGTTGGCTGCCCCTGGTGTTCCCCATCCAGGAAATCCGAAAATGTCCTTGAGAAACCTGACCACGTTGTTTTTGGCCTCGATCATCTCCTTGGCCTGTTATCTGCGAGCGGACAGGAACCGCTACAGTTGGACTTTGGGACAGGCCATGAACGTCGTGACCAGCAACTATCTGGAAGATGTTAGCTATCGGCAGCTTTATGAAAGCGCGATGCGCGGCATGGTCGAAGCGCTGGATCAGTACTCCGACTATATCGGCCCCGAACAGTATACGTATTTCGAGGAGGGTTTGAATCAGGAGTTTGGTGGCATCGGGATCATGGTCGAGATCAATCCGGAAACCAATCGGTTGACGGTGATGACTCCTTTGGTGGACACGCCCGCGTTTCGAGCCGGGCTGAAGGCGGGCGATACGATTTTGGCGATCGACGGCCAGGACACCGAAGGCATGTCGTTGCAACGCGCGGTGAAACTGATGCGGGGCCGACCTGGCGATAAAGTTCGGTTAAGCATCCTGCACGCCGGCGCGGACGAACCGGAACAGATGGTGATCAAACGGGCGATTATCCCCCTGGAATCGGTACTGGGCGACCGCCGTGATCCCAACGGAGGCTGGCTGTTTCCTTTGGAAGACGAGCCGCGGATCCTTTACATTCGGCTGGTGAATTTCGGCGAGCGGTCGGTCGAAGAGTTGACCGAAACGATTCGTCATCACGATTTCGAGGCGTTGATCTTGGATTTACGAGACAACGCGGGGGGCCTGTTGAGTTCGGCGGTGGGTACATGCGATCTGTTCATCGACCAGGGCGTCGTTGTCAGCACGCGGGGCCGCGAGGGTCAAACGTTCCGCGCTTATTCAGCTCGAGCGCCCATGTTGGTGCCGCCCGAGATACCGATGGTCGTCCTGGTCAACGGCTATTCGGCCAGTGCCAGCGAGATTGTCGCAGCCTGTTTGCAGGATTACGGACGCGCGATCGTCATCGGCGAGCGTACCTGGGGCAAAGGCACCGTGCAGAACGTGATCCCTTTGGAAGGTGGTCGCGCCGCATTGAAATTAACCACCGCCAGCTACTGGCGTCCCAACGGCAAGAACATCCATCGTTTGTCCGACGCCACCGAAGACGACGATTGGGGCGTGCGACCAGACGAAGGTTTTCATATCGAGTTGACGGAGGAAGAGGCCGATCGCATCCGCCGCGATCGCCGTCGCCGTGACGGCTTTCGGCCGGAAAAGTCGAATAGCGATGTCCAAGACGAAGACGATGAGTCCAACGGTTTCTTCGATCCACCTTTGCATCGAGCCATCGAGCATCTGCAGCTTCGTGTGAGGGTCCCCACTGCTTAAGGAACACGAGAAGACGCAACGGGGTCCGAGAGTCGCGTGTTCTGTTTGTCGCGTCTTCGCTTGATTGCGAGCGTTCTCGCCAGCTTTGAAACTCTTTGGTCCTCCGACTTCCATCCCCGGCCCCCGAATTTTGGCAAATTCGGCTACAC
>REEF01001007.1 GCA_007695205.1 Planctomycetaceae bacterium | reverse complement strand
TCAAAGCAAGGTCGCTGAACCTGCGAACGTGCCTGCCTCCAACCCCGCAGCCGTCGCGATCCCGCCGGCTGCGATCAGGACATCACCGGCCAGCCCTTCTCCAGAGACCGTTCTTCCGTCGCCTGGCTCATTCCCACAGCCTTCCCCGCAGCCAATTCCGTCGGGGCGGCAGACGGCGGCGCGGTCGCAGCCGCACGCGGTCGCAGGTATTGGGGGAAGTGCGGTGGCACCCACCGTTCCCACCGCCGCGCCAGCCGTGACCAGCAGGCCGGTCCGCCCGGTCCGACCTGATCCCCAGCCGATTTTACCCTCCGCATCGCCGGTGCAACCGATGATGCGGGACCCGATCGACGAGATGCCCGAATCGATTTGGTACGTGCGCCCGCCGTCGGGAGGTCAATATGGTCCTGCGCGAGGTGATGTCATGCGAAAATGGATCGCCGAAGGGCGGATCAGTGCCGATTCGATGGTGTGGCGTGAGGGATGGGAGGACTGGCGAAGTGGCGGGGAAGTGTTTCCTTACTTGCGATCGGCTGGCACGCCCGTCGCGTTGACTCCCGCACCGGTCACGTATGCGCCCAGCACGCCCGGGCCCAGTACCCGAGGCCGGGGCTACTCCAATCGGCGTCGAAGCTCGTTGGCCTTAGCGATCACGACCGTGGTTGTCCTGGGCCTGATGAGTGTCGCCCTGTTGATCACGTTGATTCTGGTCCTAAATCATTCCTAACCTCTGTCAGAAAAGGGGTCTGACCCTTTGGAGGGCACGAAAATGACAATGCGTTGCATCATGACGACGTTGGTTTCGGTTTGGTTCCCCGCCGTTGTGTTCTGGACCATGTGTCCGTCGACCGTGGTGGCGGCCGAGCAGGATCTGACATTCGCGGTGGCCGATGGCAATATCTCGATGAAGGGGCCGGCCGACTGGGTCCGACAAAAGCCGCTGGTGAGAATGATCGAGGCCGAGTTTTCTATTGCAGCGGAGCAAGGCGATCCGGCCGATGGTCGCTGTACGATCATGGGCGCCGGCGGCTCGGTCCAGGCCAATATCGATCGCTGGGTGGCTCAGTTCGATGATCCGGAGCGGAAAACGACCGAAAAGAAGGAGATCGGCGGTCAGCAGGTGTACTTGGTCGATTTGGTAGGGACTTACAAGGACCAACGTGGACCATTTGCACCGGCCGTACTGCGTGAGAACTACCGCGTGCTGGGCGCGATTATCGAGACCCAGAATTATGGACTGTACTTCGTCAAGTTCTACGGCCCCCAAGCCACGATCTCGGCCCAGGAAGAGGCATTCCACGAAATGCTGAACAGCCTGCAAGTGAAGTAGGCAGCCTTCCCCACGATCCCCCACCGCGCTAAGCACCCGTCGGCGGAAGGGGTCGGGAGTCGTTTTCGGGAAAGCTCGTTTCCATAGAGTTGGTCGTTGGCCGAAAACGACTCCTAACCCCGTTGGTCTCTTCCGATGGGTCTCTTTCCGCACGGCCCCCGGTTGAAGTACAATGCGATCCGCAGGAAGATACGTGCCGGCGAGTCATGGCGGATCGCCGATCGAGTTTTTGATAGCAGTCTGACCCCCGTTCAGGAGAAAACTGATGGTCGACGCCACCAGCCATTCATGCGTGGAAATGATCGGATACGCGGCAGGCCAAGTCTGGCATAAGCTGCACGACGAGGGCTCTACTTCGGTTGCCAAGCTGTCGAGAGCCTTCGATGACCTGCCTCGCGATACCGTGATGCAGGCGATCGGATGGCTCGCCCGTGAAGATAAGATCCACATCGAGGAAACCAAACGCGGACGCCTGGTTTCCCTGCGGTAAACTGCCAAAGGGGGTGGGTCCCGCGCGCCGAGCGAGACCAAGGGAAAACGTCGGGAGTCGAAAACGCGCAGTTGACGTGGAGCCCGCGCGCCGAGCGAGACCAAGGGGGGGTGCAGTTGTCCCACTGAAAATCAGGTCCCGCGCGCCGAGCGAGACCTACTGAATCGTCATCCGAAAACGACTCCCGACCCCCGTTCGTTGGGACCCCGATGACGTCCACCTCAGAGTGAAGTAAGCACAAAGACGAAAGAAAGAGGCCGATCCTATGACCGCTTTGACGATTTGCTGCGCCCTGCTGACAATCACCGCCGATGCGGTGGCTCCGATCCGATTGGACGAATCACCCGCCGGAGCATCGCAATGGGGCTATCGGCCCGAGCCGGGGACGCTCAGCCCGGTGAATCCGCCCAACTTTACCTGGCGACCTCAGTCCGGAATCGTCCGCTGGCAAGTCCAATGGGGGCCACGGGGCACTGCGCCCGGCGATCCGCAAACCGAAGACGCCCAAGATATCCAGTTTTCCGTTTACACGCCGTCGACGACCTTGGCGCCGGGCAGCTACTGGTGGCGGTATCGAGGCTGGGACGCAGAAGATCGTCCGACCGCGTGGAGTCGAATACGCGAGTTTCATCTGGACGACGGGGCGGTCCAGATGCCGATGCCCTCGCGCCGGGAATTGCTCGACCGCATCCCCGCATCGCACCCCCGGCTGTTCGTCCGCCCGGAACAGTTGCCAAGGTTGCGCGAATTGGCGGCCGGACCGATGCAGGACGAATTCCAACGACTGGTCCAGCAGTGCGAGCGATTGATGGAGAACCCGCCACCGACCGAAGAACCGCCCAAGTATCCCGACGGCATGGTCCGCGGCAGCGATCCGTGGCGCAGCATCTGGTGGGGCAACCGCCAATACACCATCCGAGCTTTGGACGGCGCGGCGACCCTGGCCTTTACGCGATTGCTGGGCGGCCGCGAAGAGTACGGAGAACTGGCTCGCCGCATCCTGATGGATTGCGCCCAGTGGGACCCCAAAGGCGCGACCGGGTACCGTTACAACGACGAAGCCGGGATGCCCTACGCCTATTATTTTTCGCGAACCTACACGTTCGTCCATGATCTGTTGAGCGACCAGCAGCGGGAGAAATGCCAAGAGGTGATGCGGATTCGCGGTCAAGAGATGTACCGCCACCTGCACCCTCGGCACCTGTGGCAGCCGTATTCCAGTCATAGCAATCGGGCATGGCACTTTTTGGGCGAGATCGGGATCGCCTTTCACGACGAAATCCCCGACGCCGCCGACTGGACCTGGTTCGCCATGAACGTCTTCTACCATGTGTATCCCGTGTGGAGCGACGAAGATGGCGGCTGGCACGAGGGCACCGCGTACTGGGCCAGCTACCTGAGCCGATTCACCTGGTGGGCCGATGTGATGCGAGTGGCGATGGATGTCGATGCCTACCAGAAGCCCTTTTTTCAGCAGGCGGGCTACTACGCGATGTACCTGATGCCGCCGGGCAAGGTCGGCGGCGGTTTCGGTAACCTGACCGCCCAACGTACGGCGGCCAACAATCGCGGGTTGATGAGCGTCCTGGCAGCCCAGGCGGGCAACGGTCACTGGCAATGGTACGTCGATCGACTGGGCGGATCCACCGACAGCGGCGGTTACGTGGGCTTCGTGCGCGGGGCACTGCCCGACGTCCCGCCGCAACCGCCGACCGATCTGCCCACCTCGCGGTTGTTTCGTGGTACCGGGCAAGCCTATCTGAACACGTCCCTGGAAGATGCCGACCAATCGGTGCAGGTGGTTTTCAAATCCAGCCCGTTTGGTCTGCAGTCCCATGGGTACGAAGCGAACAATTCGTTCCTGCTGTGGGCCTACGGCCAGCGACTGCTGATCCGCAGCGGCCGGCGCGATAGCTATGGCAGCGATCATCATCGACACTGGATGTGGACGACCCGGTCGGTGAACAATATCACCGTCAGCGGCCAAGGCCAATTGCCGCATTCGGCCGCGTCGCAAGGGGAGATCACCAGCTTCGAAACGACGCCGACGCTGGATCTGGTGGTCGGCCAGGCGGCCGAGGCCTACCGCCAGAAAGCCGATGTCGACGACCCCAGCCGACTGCTGGATCGTTTTACCCGCGCGATCGTCTTCGCCAAGCCGGATCTGGTGGTGGTGTACGATCGTTTGGAAGCCCGCCAGCCAGAAACTTTTCAGTACTGGCTGCACGCGGTCAACGCCTTTGACATCCAGGACCAAAAACGCATCACCGTCCGCGCCGGCGATGTGGTCTGTCCGATCCAGTTCCTGGAACCGGCCGGATTGCAGATCACCCAGACCGATCAATATGACCCCAATCCCCGCGAGCGGATCAAGCTGCGCGAATGGCACCTGACGGCCAGCACGACCGAGCCGCAACGGACGATCGAGTTCGTGACCGTGATGCGTCCGCATCGGACCGATCAAACGGTCCCCGACCAGGCTCGACTGACCACGCTACCAGGCGGGTACCTGCTGGACGCCCAGGTGCTGGACGGCCGAGTCATTGCCCTGCTACCCACCGACGACGCGGCCGTCTTGCAGCACAACGGCCTGAAAACCACCGGCAAAATCGTCGTTCGACGGCTGGACGCCGAAGGTGACGTCATCGAGACCATCACCGAACAGTAGTCCCATAAAAAAGGGGGTCCTCCCCTCCGCACAAGAAAAGAATAGGGTCTGATAGGTGCCACCCACCTAATACCGATCTAATAGATGCCACCCACCTAACGCGGCCTCCGGCCGCAACCGAAGTAGGTTGGGTCTCCGACCCGACCCG
>REEF01001006.1 GCA_007695205.1 Planctomycetaceae bacterium | reverse complement strand
AAGTAGTAGGCACACTCCGTGTGCCGTAACCTGCGGACGGCACACGGAGTGTGCCTGCTACTATGGTCCTGCAACGTCGCTTCGGCAGGTGGACAGACAACGGCCCCCCGGTCCAGCCCCTACTTGCAACACGACGCCGTGGTATCGCAGGATTCGGAGTCGGATACCTGATTCCAGGGCATTCGGGCCAGCAGCATGGCCATCCCGCACGTGTCGGTGACGCCAGCGAAGATCAATCCGGCACCGACGAAAGCCGCCAACCCACTCCAGTACGGGTGCACGAAGATGCCCAGCAAGGCCCCGGTCAGAACGATCGCCCCGGCGACGATGCGGACCTGGCGTTCCAGGGACATCGACTTCTTGCCGCGAACCACGGGCACCCCCGCCTGTTCACAGGCCTGGGTCCCCCCTTCCACGTTCACCACATTCTCGATGCCCGATGCCAGCAGCTTCTCGCACGCTTGTTTGCCTCGGGTGCCTGAACGACAGATCATATACAACGTGCGATCCGACCCGTTTCGCTCCGCCGCAATCGCCTGGACATCGAATCGCTCCAGCGGCCTGTTCTTCGCGAAACTCACATGCACCTCCCGAAACTCTGCCGGCGTCCGTACATCGATCAATTCGATGGACTGGTCAGTCTGGGACATCTCAAGCAACTCGTGGGCGGAAATCGTACGGATACTCATCGGAAACTCCTTGTGAAAACACGTCTCAAAAATCGTAATGTCGGAACCTATCGATCTATTGTCGGAAAAAAACGCAGGGACTCAACCGGCCTCGGCACATCCAAACCGATCCTCGATGCAACCCAGGATGTGCTGCAGTTGTGGTTCGGCCACCCGATAGAACACCCGGCGACCATCCTTCTCACTGTCCAGCAAACCACAGCGTTGCATCAATCGCAGGTGTTCGGAAGCCATCGCGCTGGGCAACTGACACGCCTCGGCCAACTGGCTGACGGTGAAATCTGCCTGCAGCAGCATCTGAACCATCCGCAATCGATGCGGATGAGCCAAGGTACGCAAGCACTCAGCCGCTTGGCCCAAAGACTCCAAGTCCGTGAGTCGCAGGTTCGGTTTGCTGAGTGTTGGCGAGTCTGCCATGATCTTCATCCCCTCTCGTTAGTCAAATATATCGGAACCTTCCGACATGTCAAGCCATGTTTTTCGAGAATTTTTTTGAGAATCTTGTGCCGCTTGATGGAAAGGGGGTTTCTGTTCTAAAATGGGTCAAAACGGTGGAAAAAGATGTCGGACGACTATTATAAAATTCTGGGTATCGATCGCGGTGCGTCGCCGAAAGAAATCGAAAAGGCGTATCGCAAATTAGCGCGCCAGTACCATCCGGACATGAATCCGGATGACAAGACGGCCAAAGAAAAGTTTCAAAAGGTCCAACACGCCTATGACGTGTTGAACGACCCGGAGAAACGAAAGATGTACGACACGTACGGCAGCGGCTTCGAGGATTCGAGCGGTGGGGGGCGAACGTGGCGCACTTATAACCGGGGTACCGGGGGTGCTGAAGAGGTTGATTTTAGCCAGTTTTTTGGAGGTGGCCAAGCTGAATCGGGTGGTTTTGGTGGTTTCGAAGAGATCCTCAGGCAGTTTGCAGGCGGATCTGGGCGACGGCGAGCGCGTCAACCGGCCGCGCGCGGTCGGGACCTGCATCATGAACTGCAAGTGCCCTTTGTGACGTCGATCACTGGCGGGCAGGCTCAGGTGTCGATCCGCCGCGAAGACGGCACGATCGAGACGATATCGGTCAAGATTCCGGCAGGGATCGAGGACGGCAAGAAGATTCGGTTGCGAGGGCAAGGGGAGCGTTCGCCGATGGGGGGGACTTCTGGGGATCTCTTGATTACGGTACGCGTCGCCAAGCATCCTTGTTTCCGCCGTATTGGGAGTGACCTGATCGTGACGGTACCGGTCCGCTTGAGCGAGGCGGCAGGAGGTGCGAAGGTCGATCTGCCGACTCCTGATGGCGTGATCACCTTGAAGATTCCACCGGGCACGTCCAGCGGCAAGCGTCTGCGACTCAAGGGTTTGGGGGATGTCGGTCAGCATGGCAAAGGCGACCTTTTCGCAGAAGTTCAGATCGTTTTGCCGCCGGTCCTGGACGATGCAGACCTTCAAAGACTGCGGGAACTGGACGATCGTTATCAGCGAGACCCGCGTGGCGATTTGACATGGTGAGAGCGACGACACTACTGGTAGCTGTGACCATGGGCACAGAAGCCACTCGACCGGTTTGGTTCCATTTGGCTCCCGAGGACCGCATTCGCGTCTTACTGGCTCTTGCGATCCTGTTGTTCCTCGGGTTTGCCTTTGCGGCCTTTGCGTGGTGGGCCGGCCGTTGGACTCGGCGGTACATGAACCGCCCGTTGCGTCCTAGCCGCCAGCAAGACCCCTATTCCGACGACTGGGCTCGCAAGCCCCTGCTGCCGCCCGAGGACCAAGAGCTTGAGCGATCAGAGGATTGAACGTGGCGGATGATCAAAGATTGCCGGCGGAATTCCGTATGCGTCGCCAAGCGGATTTCGACCGGGTATTCGGCAGCGGTGCCGTCGCGGCCGATTCGATGTTGGTGGGCCACGCCATTGCCAACGATCTGCCGCACAGCCGTTTGGGACTGTCCGTATCGCGCAAGGCCGGTGGGGCGGTGGTGCGCAACCGCTGGAAGCGGCTGATTCGCGAGGCTTTTCGGCGGAATCGGCCCGATCTGCCGGTGGGCTACGATTTCGTGCTGCGTCCGCGTCGCGGTGCGACGGCCGATTATCGGGCCATCTGTCATTCGCTGCCACGTTTAACAGCACGGTTGGTACGACGTTTATCGGAGCGGTCGTGATGAAGTTTCTGTGGGCTGCCTTGCTGGCGACGCCAGGTTGGCTGATGATCGCCGCCGTTCGGCTGTACCAGATTCTGCTTAGCCCCCTGTTGGGTCGTCACTGCCGGTTCAGCCCCACGTGCAGTCAGTATTTCATTGAGTCGATCAAGAAATATGGGGCCGTGCGCGGCAGTTTCCGCGGTGTGCTTCGCATCTGTCGCTGTCATCCGTTTCATGCTGGCGGATACGATCCGCCTTGACAGGTGACCCCTATCTTGGCAGCGCGGGTCGCATGTGCCATCATGATCCGCATGGCCGCAAAATCCTTATTCGAAAACGCCGAGAAACAGAACCTTCAGCAAGCTCAACCGCTGGCCGCTCGGATGCGGCCCACGCGACTGGATGAATTCGTGGGCCAGCAGCATTTCCTGGGCGAGGGAAGACTGTTGCGGCGTTTGCTGGTGGCCGATCGGCTGGGTTCGGTGATCTTCTTCGGCCCCCCCGGATCCGGCAAGACGACGTTGGCACGCATCCTGGCCAACGAGACGCGTTCTCGATTCCGGCAGTTGAGCGCAGTGACCAGCGGGGTCAAGGACTTGCGGCAGGTACTGGACGACGCGCGTGACCAGTTGGCGGCTGACGGCCAGAAGACGTTGTTGTTTGTGGACGAAATCCACCGTTTCAACAAGGCTCAACAAGACGCCCTGTTGCCTGATGTGGAAGAGGGCGTGGTGACGTTGGTGGGCGCGACGACGTCGAATCCTTTCTTCGCGGTCAACAGCGCACTGGTCAGCCGCAGCCAGATTTTTCAGTTGGAACCATTATCGCCGGACGACATCAAGATCCTGTTGCGGCGTGCCTTGACGGATAGTACTCGCGGACTGGGGCGTCATACGATCCACATGGCCGACGATGCGCTGGACTATTTGGCGCAGGTCTGCGACGGCGATGCGCGGCGGGCGTTGGCCGCGTTAGAAATCGGCGTGTTGTCCAGCGGTGCGCAACCCATCGAGTTCACTCGGCATCTGGCCGTTGAATCCGTTCAGCGCAAAGCCGTGCAGTACGACGCGGACGGCGATGCTCATTACGACACGTCCAGCGCGTTGATCAAGAGCATCCGTGGTTCGGACCCCGACGCGGCTCTGTATTGGCTGGCACGGATGTTGGAGGGCGGCGAGGACATCCGGTTCATCTGCCGGCGGTTGATCATCTTAGCCAGCGAGGACATCGGCAACGCCGACCCACACGCGTTGCCGTTGGCCGTGGCGGCCATGCAGGCCTGCGAGTTCATCGGGCTGCCCGAGTGCCAATTGACGCTCAGCCAAACCGTCACTTACCTGGCCTGTGCCCCCAAGTCGAATGCGGCCACCACGGCGATCTCGGAAGCGCGCCGCGACATCCGTGAATCCCGGCTGCTGCCCGTCCCGCGGCACTTGCGCGATGCGCATTACGGCGGCGCCGGCAAGTTGGGACATGGCGACGGTTATCAGTACTCGCATGACCAGGCCAGTGGTGTTGCGGCGCAAGATTATCTGGGCGTCGACCGCATCTACTACCGCCCGGTCCCACGGGGATTCGAAGCCGAACTGGCAGAGCGACTGGAGCAGATCCGTCGCCAATTGAAGGCCGGCGATTAGAACGGCCGATTGCTTTCTTCCTGCGTCCAGCGCCTGGTTTAGATCATCGCGCAGGTCCTCAAAATCCTGCAGTCTGACACTCTTGCTGGAATCGACGGAAGGGGTCGGGAGTCGTTTTCGGGCAAGCTCATTTCCATAGGTCTGGTCGTCGGCCGAAAACGACTCCCGCCCCCC
>REEF01000702.1 GCA_007695205.1 Planctomycetaceae bacterium | reverse complement strand
GTGTGCAGCAAGCCGTTGTCCGATGGTGTGTTACGTACGGTAATCACTCGATTCTCTTAGATCACTCTGTCACCACGGCGTTGGCGTGCGGAACACACCACCGGCGCAGCAACCGTACTCCACACACCCTACGGTGAATAATCCGGAGCTAAGTCAAGCTGTAATTTTGCGGGGGAATGCGTACAATCTGCGTTCTCCGCATCCACCAACCGGGAAACCAAGATGGCTCGAAACGAACAACTGATCCGGCAACACAAGATCTTGCAAATACTGGAACGCTACCGATTCGGACGGACCTTGGACGAAATCCGTCACGAGCTGGTCGAGGAGCTCGGGTTGACCTCGTTGCACTCCCGCACGGTGCGCCGCGATCTGGAGGCACTGCAGGCGGCTGGAATCGACGTGGACGTGCACGATCAGCAGCGGGGACGAGTCTGGAAATTCGGGCCGGGCGTCAAGGGAACGCACAAGATCACGGCATCGGCGACGGAATTGATCGCGTTGTCCTTGAGCCGCGATCTGATGTATCCGCTGGCCGGCACGCCGTTCTGGGTCGGGATCGAATCGTTCTGGAGTAAATTGCGCGAGCAGTTGCCCGACGCGGTCTGGAGCCATTACTCACGGTATCGCGAGGTTTTGTTCGTTCGCGGGATGCCGGCGAAAAGCTATCGGCAGCACCATGGTATCCTGGAGACCCTGCACCGCTGCATCCAGGAACACCGCATCGCCGAGATCGAGTACCAACCGATCGGCAAGGACGCCAGCCGTCGCGAGATCGAGCCCTATGCGGTGGTGTTCTACCAATCCAGTCTGTACATCATCGCAGCGGCGGCCGAGATCGCTACGGACCAGCCGGATCGCATCCGCCATTGGAAGCTGGATCGATTCGTGAAGGCGACCGCCTTGGATCGCTGGTTCAAACGGCCCGAGGATTTCGATCTGCAACAACATCTGGGCCAGAGCCTGGGGATTTTTTCGGCCGACAAACCTGCCCAAAATTTCCGTATTCGGATCGGCTCGCGTGCCGCCCGATGGGTTATCGAAGATCCCTGGCATCCCGACCAGATGGTCGAGCGTTTGCCGGACGGGAACATTATCCTGACAGTGCGTGCCGCTCACGAACTGGAAATCATTCCTCGCGTCCTGAGTTTGGGCAGCGAGGCCGAGGTGCTGGAGCCGTCATCGTGTCGGCAGGCCGTCGCAGAAACGATCCGTGCCATGGCAGCGAGTTACGGTTAAAGATACGCTTGATCGTCGCCCGAAAACGACTCCCGCCCCGGGGTGTTCCATTTGCGTGTGTCAAGACCGACGTCTTTGATCCCGTTTTGCTCACCTGCCGGATCATCCCGTCCTGGATTCCAGGTGTTCCCAACGCTGGTACAGTTCCGGTAGCTGTGTTTCCCACTCGCGTAAACGATTGGCATCGGCGGCCAGTTCATCCCCCGTTTTTCGATAGTACTCGGGACGTGCCATCTCTTGGTGCAGCGTGTCGATATCCGCTTCTAACTGTTCGATCTTCTCGGGCAATGCGGCCAACTCCTGCTGTTCTTTGAAGCTCAGCCGATTGCCGCGATCGGACGTGCGGGTTGCCGGACCTCGAGCGGATGGCTTGGTAGATTTCGCCGGGGGCTGCGTTTCTTCCCGCTGGGCTCGCTGACGCAGCCAATCGTCATACCCGCCGACGTACTCGGCGATTTGGCCATCTTCCAAGACGATCGTGCTGGTCACCACGTTGTTCAGGAACTGGCGATCGTGGCTGACCATCAGCACGGTCCCCTGGTATTCGACCAGCAATTCCTCGAGCAAATCCAGGGTTTCGGCGTCCAAGTCGTTGGTCGGTTCGTCCAGCACGACCACGTTGGCCGGTTTGGCGAACATCCGAGCCAGCAGCAACCGGTTCCGTTCGCCGCCGGATAAGAATTTGACCGGGGTCCTGGCTCGCTGAGGGCTGAACAGAAAATCCTGCAGGTAGCCCAGTACGTGTTTCGACTTGCCGCCGATCTGGACATGATCGCTGCCTTCGGCCACGTTTTCTTCCGCCGTTTGTTCTTCCGCCAATTGAGCTCGCAACTGGTCGAAATAGGCGATCTGCAGGTTGGTTCCCACGCGGACGTTCCCCTGCTGAGGCGTCAACTGGCCCAGCAGGACTCGAAGCAAGGTCGTCTTACCGACGCCGTTGGGGCCGATGATGCCGATCTTGTCACCGCGCATCACGGTCGTCGAGAAATCGCGGAAGATGGGACGGCCATCGTAGGCGAACGAGATCTGTTCTGCATCGATGACCAGCACCCCGCTACGTGCCGATTGCTGCAACTGCATGCGGACCTTGCCCGGTGAGCTTTGTCGCTTTTGCCGCTGGGCTCGCATTTCTTGCAAGGCACGCACGCGGCCTTCGTTACGAGTCCGTCGCGCGCGGATGCCTTGCCGGATCCACGCTTCTTCCTCCGCCAATCGCTTGTCGAACAGGGCTTCCTGCTTCTCCTGCGCCACCAGTGCCGCCTCTTTACGGCTGAGAAACGTGTCGTAATCGCACGACCAATCGTACAATCGGCCGCGTTCCAGCTCCAGGATCCGATCTGCCAATCGACGCAGGAACATCCGATCGTGGGTTACGAACATCAGGGTCGACGACCAACTGCCGAGGAAACCTTCCAGCCATTCGATTGCCTCGATGTCCAGATGGTTCGTCGGTTCGTCCAGCAACAGCAGGTCCGGCTGGCCGACCAGTGCTCGGGCCAGCAGGACGCGGCGTTTCATGCCCGAGGACAGCGTTTCGAAGGCGGTTCGCCCCTCCAGATTCATCCGCGACAGGATGCGTTCGACTTGCTGCTGCCGCTGCCAGCCCGATTCCGGATCGCTGTCGTCCGCCAGGCCGCTGGCCACGATCTCATGGACCCGGCCCTGCATGTCGGACGGCACTTCCTGCGTCAAGCGGGCGACCGTGGCACCCGGGGCAAAGACCACTTGGCCTCCGTCCGGTTCGATATCCCCGGACAGAATACGCAACAGTGTCGACTTGCCTGTTCCATTGCGGCCCAGCAATCCGATACGCTGCCCCCGATGGATCTGACAATGGACCGAATCCAGCAGCACGGGACCGCGAAAGCGGATACTCAAATCTTGCAGGGTGACCAAAGGCATAGCAGATTGAAGGCGGATGCAAAGCTTACAAGGCTACTATCTGGGCGAGCGGACGTCAAGCGGCCGTTTCGTTCAGAACTCGGGGATCACCTCGCCCCCGGCCCGAGTGGCCAAGGCTCGCCAGACGTCGCGGTCGATCGTTTCGGCCACGGGGCGCACCGATCCATCGACAAAGACCGATTGCACCACGCCCGGATGGTGGCTCCGCGACGTGATCACGGCATACGTGGGGTTGCCCAAGTTGCCATCGCGGCCTTCCTGCCAGGAATTGTAATCCGCGTCGACCAAATTGCCGTCGATGGTCGCCATCACGCGTGTGTTCGGCGGCATGGCAGCGGTAAAGCCGGTGTGATGGACGCGGCCGTCAGGCCATTCCGTATGTCCGGTATTCTTGTAGTCCGGGCCCGACAGCACGATCGCCGCCGCGTCTTCGGCCGTTTGAGGGATCGCCGTGGTCGAGGGCCCCCCGTTGCGAGTGTACGGCTGCCACGCGTGGACCTCCGAGGCCAGGAGCGTGTTGCTGGTGCCGTCCCGCACAGCGCTCAACGGCAGGTGGCTGTTCGGGAAGAACATCCCATCACCTCCTCGACGCGTCTGCGGATCGAAGACGAACCAGGTGCCCATATTGAAGCCGTAAGTCGTCGGGTACAGTCGCGATTTTCCTCCGTCCGGATAGCGCAAACGGTAGGCTCCCGGGTCGCTCGGGCAGCGGAACACCGAGATCTGCAACGCATCGATCGCCGTTTGGTAATCCCAAGGTTGAGTCAAGTCGACTTCCTGATACAGCGCGCTCTGCTCCAGGAACACCAAAATACGGCCGTGGACGCCCCAAGCCAAGTTATTGGTCGTCGTGGTCAGCGACAAATCCAGAATCGTGCTGGCCGGCAGCCGCTGGTACGTGCTTTCGTAGTTCGCCAAGGCCAAGCCCAATTGCCGCAAATTGTTGGCGCACTGGCCGCGACGCGCCGCCTCGCGCGCCGATTGGACCGCCGGCAGCAGCAATGCGATCAGCACGCCGATGATCGTGATCACCACCAGCAACTCGACAAGCGTATAGGCAGATCGCTCGAACTGGACACGGCTGGGCATGTTTTCTCCTCACTATTTCAAAGAATACTACGCAACTTCATCGGATGCTGTGTTGATTCGACGTTTGGTCTTCTCGCTCCTATCCCCCGGAGCATTCGCCATGCCAATGAACGACCAATCATCCAGCAATGGGGGGATGGCGTCGTTTTTCTTGGAAAGCTCAGCCTTATTGAACCGTTTGTGCCGAAAGCGACTCTTGCCCCCCGCCTGCCGATCGGCTTCGCGGTGACGAATCTTCCGACACGCCTGCCGGAACTACCGACACGAACGTGAAGCTATTCCTGCGGCAAGCCGTTGGCTTATGATAGAAGGAACCGACGGTTTCCCTTATCCCAGGAGTCTGCCCGATGCGATGGCCGTTGCGATCTCAAATCATGTTCCCCATGGCCTGCGTGATGCTCGCCACGGTGGTGGCGAGCAGTGGATTGAATGCTTGGTTCGCGGGGCGGCAAGCCATCGGTCGCATCCAGTCGCAGTTGCGGGATATCAGCGGCACGCTGGTGGCCACGTCGTTTCCGTTGACCGATAGCGTATTGAAAAACATGCGAGGCTTATCAGGCGCAGAATTCGTGGTGGTCAATCGGTCGGGGCAGATCACCGCCACCAGCCGTAGCGACTGGGCCGATGTTCTGCCGTCCGCCCGTTTGACGGAGCACCGGGGCGAAACGCTGCAGTTCGACCGGCATCTGACGATTGGCGGCGAATCCTATTTCTGGGCTGCTCTGGCGTTGCAACGTGCTTTTGCGTTGCGTCAAGGGGCGGTTTTGCACGTATTGTATCCCGTCGCCAGTTACCAGCAGGCTTGGTGGGAAGCCGTGCTGCCACCGCTTGCCGCCGGTTTGGTTGGCTTGACGATGATGGGGATTTTGAGTTTCGTGATCGCGTCGCGGGTCACTCGTCCGATCCATCGATTGTGCGAACAAGTCGGCCGTATTGCTTGCGGGCAATTCGTCCCGGTGGCAACGCCGAAGCGCGATGACGAAGTGCGCGATTTGAGCCTGGCGATCAGTTCCATGTCGGAAATGCTCAGCCGTTACGAGGTCCGGGTACGACAAAACGAACGCTTGCGGACACTCGGACGGCTCGGCGGAGGATTCGCTCACCAGATCCGCAATGCGGCAACCGGCTGCAGACTGGCATTGGACCTGCATCGCCGCAGTTGCCCGGTGGCGGCGGACGCGAGTCTGAAGATCGCTTACCAGCAGTTGGATTTGATGGAGGATTTCCTGGGCCGATTCCTGGCGCTGGGCAAGTTCCAATCGGGACCGGCGGTACCAGTGGATCTGGTCGATATCGTCCAGCGTGTATTGCCTTTGGTCCAGCCCAAGGCCCGGCACTTGGGTGTTGAGTTGTCGTGGAATCCGCCAGACAGCAAGCCACGGATCCTGGGCCATCCTGACGGGATGGTCCAGGTTCTGGTGAACTTGATGCTGAACGCAATCGAAGCGGCGGCTGCTCGGCAGACTCCAGCCGCGATCGATCCGCCAGTCGCACGCGTGTCGATCCATATCGAGCCCATGCACCAAAACGGATTCTTGAAGATCCACGTGTGGGACACTGGTGCGGGGCCTGCGGAACATGTACGGGACACGCTGTTCGAAGCCCTGGTTTCCGAGAAGCCTGACGGAGTCGGATTGGGGCTTTTCCTGGCGCGTGAAGTGGTCGAACATGATGGAGGCAAGATCGCTTGGACGCGACAAAATGAATTAACCTGTTTTACGGTCGAACTGCCGGCCGCTGACACGGAGTGACAACATGCCGAAATGGTTGGTGGTGGATGACGAGCCGAGTATCTGTTGGGCTTTGACTCGGTTGGGAGAGAGTTCGGGGCACGAGGTGACCAGCATGCCGTCGGCGGAGGCCGCGTTGCAATGGGTCCAGCAGCAATCGCCGGACCTCATCGTCCTGGATGTCCGCTTGCCCGGCATGGACGGCTTGACCGCGATCGGCCGGTTCCGCCAGTTCTGCGCGGACGTGCCGATCATCATCATCACGGCCTACGGCGATCTGGATACGGCCGTCGAAGCGGTCCGGCAGGGCGCTTTCGAGTACGTGGTCAAGCCTTTCGACCTGGACCGCGTGGAACGGGTGTTGACCCGCGCACTGCGGCGCCCGCCGAAATCATCGTCTGTCTCGACCGCTCCGGCCGAAGGATTGATTGGCAGTTCCCTCAAGATGCAAGAGGTTTTCAAGCGGATTGCGTTGGCCGCAACGTCCGAAGCCAGCGTCGTGCTCTGCGGGGAAAGCGGTACTGGCAAGGAACTGGCGGCTCGAGCGATCCACCAATTCAGTTGCCGCGCGGATGAGCCGTTTGTCGCCGTAAACGTTGCGTCGCTCAGTCCGTCGTTGGCCGAAAGCGAATTATTCGGTCACCAACGCGGCGCATTCACCGGCGCCCAATGGCAGCGGGACGGTCTGTTGGTTCGGGCGAATCGTGGCACGCTGTTTTTGGACGAAGTGGCCGATATTCCGCTGCCGGTTCAAGTGAAATTGCTGCGAGCCTTAGAGCATGGCGAAGTGCTGCCCGTCGGGGGCAACCGATCCGTCACGGTGAACTTCCGCGTCGTTTCTGCAACGCATCAGGATTTGTCCGAGCGGATCGAAGCGGGCCAGTTCCGCCATGACCTGTACTTTCGGCTGGCCGCTTTTCGCATCGACATCCCTCCCTTGCGCGAAAGGCCGGAAGACATCCTGCCCTTGGCCGAGCATTTCTTGAATCTGGCGGGTTCCGGCCAGAACACAGCGACCTTGTCCGATGCCGCACGCCAAGCCTTGGTGCGACAGTCCTGGTACGGGAATGTGCGGGAGTTGCGAAACGCCATCGAACACGCGGTGATCGTCGCCCGTGGCGGAGTCATCGACCCGGAACAACTACCCGAACCGACAGCAGCCCCAAGATCACACCCCGCAAAGGACTTACCAACTCGTGAAGCCAATATCACTCAGCAGATTCGGGATTGGAGTCGAGCCAGATTGGTCGAGGAAGAATCTACTGGTGATTTGCATCGGAGGTTATTGCAAATGGTCGAACCGCCATTGTTGGAAGTAGCGATCGATCGGTATGGACAATGCCGGGCCGCTGCCCACGCCCTCGGAATGCACCGCAGTACCCTGCGTAAGAAGCTGGACCAGTATGGTTTGGAAGATGAGCGAGGCGAATGAAGCCGGGCGGCAGGGACCCTACAGCCGACTCCGTTCGGAAATCAGGATCTGCCATAACTCGCGTACCGCCTGGTGATCGTTCATGCGATCGGCCAGTACCAGCTTGGCGGCGGTCGCTTCCCGGGCGGTCGGCTTGCGATCCAGTACGGCTCGAAACAGGTGCTCGACCTTCTGGTCCGCCGACATCGGACTGGTCGCCAAGCGATCCAGCCATGGCGGGCCGATCATGGATTCGCTGCCTTGCGTATCGATGATCTGTGGAATGTTTACACTGGAAGGCGTCCAGGATCTTTGGGCCAGGATGCTCGCCTGGAGCGTCGATCCGGCGGGCCGCGTGCGGACGGCCAGCATCAACGATCGCTGCAGATCCATCGATGGGGCGGGTTCTGTGTAAAAACGAGCGAACAGAGGGCTGCCCCCCGTCTCCGGCGTGTCCATCCAACTCTCCGGAGTCCGCTGGTCCGAGACGTCGAACGCGCGACTCAATACAATCCAGCGAGTCAAGCGTTTCAGGTCGAAATCATGAGCCGCCAATTGCTCGCTCAAGCCGTCCAGCAATTCAGGATGCGATGGACGATGATCCGGACCGGCACCGTCGATCGGTTCGATGAAGCCGTACCGCAGCAACCCCGCCCAAACTCGGTTGACTGCCGCGCGACGGAAGTCGGCGGAACGAGTCAATAATCGGGCCAGTTCCTGGCGCCGATGAACGTCGGCCAACAAACCGCTCCTGGGGATACTCTCCGAGCCAAACTCCGGATAGGCGGCTCGCAATCGTCCATCTTGGCCGCGATAAAAGATTTCTGCGTCTTGTGGAATGCCTGTCCCGCCATGGAAGTCGACGTCTTTCACCACGGCGAACGAATCCTCGGGACCGCGTTGGACCTTGATCTGTTGAAAGAACGCGTTGAGTTGCCAGAACTCGTCCTGGCCCCAACCGCTGGACGGATCATCATGGCAACGAGCACATACCAATTGTTTGCCAAGCCAGACCCGTGAGACCCGATCTGTCGCTGCGATCGAACCCTCTCTGCCCCAAGCGGCTACCAGAAAGTTGGCGGCCGCATCATGGTCGGCCGCTTCCGGATCGCTCGACCCCGAAGCCGAGAGTAATTCGGCAGTCAGTTGGTCATACGGTTTATCTTCCTGCATCGAGCTGGCCAGGTACTGTTCGAGACCCTGCCGATCGACCCCCCAGCGGTCCGGCTGCTTTGCGGCGGAACCCAACAAAGTATCCGCCCATCGCTCGGACCAGTAACGAGCATAATCGTCACTCTCCAACAGGCGATCTACCAGGGCTGCTCGCCGCCGACCGGACGGTTCGTTCCGAAACTGCCGCAATTCGTCGGGGGTCGGGTCCCTACCGACCAGCCGCTGGTAAACACGCTGACACCACTGACTGTCATTGGGCGGTGGGGCCGGTGTGACACCATGCTGACGCCATTGCTGGTCGAGCATCTGATCGACAAAGGCGATGATCCGCGAGTCGTCCCACGGCTCGCTCCGAACCTCGGCGGGCACCGGCCGATCCTCGACGTGTGCTTCCTGAATCGGCGAAGACGGTGAAGACGGCGGCGTGCTGGCCGATGCGATGGCTGCCGATTCGTCTGGCGACGAGAAGTCCGTATCGGGCACCCACGGCGACGGCATGTCGCGATGCGGGAGCGCGCCGAGTTGGCTGTCAGCATGCTCCGATTCGACGGGAGTGACATCCGAAGGCCGCGGCGATTGAACCAAAAGAGGGCTGCCTGGCCCCCATGCCGTGCGGCTCACATAGATCCCGGCGGCGAACAGTACGAGCAAGGCACCGCTCGCGACGGCCACGCTCCAACCTATCACGCGGCTGGCCGACCGGCGACGGCCCATCACCGAACGGCCGGATGCCGCCACACCCCCGGTTGCTGTCCCCGCCGACACATCCCGGCGCGATTCCTGTCGATCCGCCGGATCGACCGCAGCCACCGGTGATACCGAGGGCGTCAAGGGCGAAACGGGCCAGGATTTCACGGGTGGCGAGTCGAGCAGCCCCGGCGACTCCGTGGGCAAGACGCGACGGCGATCCAGTTCCTGCAGGATCTTGGCAGTCAGATCCGGCGGATACTGGCCACCCAGCACCTCCTGTAACCCCGCTTCCATTATCCTGTCTTGATAGTCGCCGTTCATGCCATCTTCCGTTCGATGCAGAGTCGCAACTGCTGCTTGGCTCGCTGCATCAGATTCTTTGCACCATTTTCTGAAATCCTGAGCATCTCTGCGATTTCCGACCGTGACGCCCGATCGCGGAACCGCATGTCCAGCGCCATGCGGGCCCGATCGGTCAGTTGCTGAACGCACTCTCTCAATGCATCCAGCCGTGCCTCTCCTTCATCGTTTCCGGCCCAGTCTTCCCAAGCCCGATCGAACTGTTCGATGTCCTCCACCGCCGTCACTTTACCCGATCGCCGACGTACCGAAACCAACTGGTTATAAGCCACTCGCCGTAAGTAAGCGGCCGTTGCTGCCGGTCCATAATCGACGAACGAATGCTGCAAAACCGCCAGGAAAGTCTCCTGAGTCAAATCGTCAGCTTCGGCAGGATCGCACCCTAAAGCCCGCAGATACCGCCAGACGCCAACCTGGAAACGCTCAATCAGCGCCGCTGGATCCAGGTCAACCCTGTCTTGGGGGATTGCTGACTTCATCAGTTCGCTCAATAAAAAAACGCGATAGAGTTCACAAAGTACTCAAAATATTATGCAGATTTGGTGCCGACCTTGCTCGAATTCACCCGAAAGAACGGTTTTAAACATGTGATGACTGTATTCTACTAGTTTACCTCCGATAGTTAATCATGGCCAATCAGGGTAGAATGGTTATTATTGCGACAATTTGCCCATCCATCATTTGTGTGGCAACGTTCCATGCCTAGGCCACAAAAAACGTTGACCGACTATGCGGTGATCGCCATCAGTCCGGCGCTGATCATGGTCTTTATCGGCAGCTTGGTCTTTTTTTTGATCGAGGCGTTCTACCAGGGGCAGTATGACGGTCGAATACGCTGGGCTTTCGGGTGGTTCGTCTTCGCAGCCGTGCTGATCGGTCGGATCTCCATCGACGAAGGGCGTCAGTACGCCAGCCTGTACGCTATCCCGCTGGCATTGGCCATGCTAGCCGTCCTGGCTCGCTTTGTGGCGTTCAGCGGACCGCTGGCCGGGTTGAGTCTGCCGATCAACGCGGGGCTGATCGTGCTGGTCTTGTGGTGCGCCGATCGGTTGACGTGGGATTGTACCGTGATCGACGATCGCAAGGATCTGTCGGGCCAAGGACTGCTGCAGACGGCCGGGTTGGACCAGCATAACGACACAGACCAAACGGATCAACAGGCGCCGATTCAAGATTTGACGGATCAGGATCCCGATGCGACATCGTCGCGGGATACACCCGTGCTCAAGACCTGGTGGCAGCGGTTTTGCGAACATCGGCGAAAACCCCATGCTCCAGGTGTCTGGGTGATCTACATTTCGCTGGGTGCCCTGCCCCTGTTTGGAATCGGCCAGCGCTTCATCCCGGCAGCGGACCTCGAATCCCGACGCTACGCGTTTTGGCTGCTGTGCTACTTCGTGGCCAGCGCTCTGGGCCTGCTGCTCAACAGCAGCTTCCTCGCCCTACGACGGCACCTGCGACAACGTCGCTTGGAGATGCCCTTTCAAATGGCAGGCGTTTGGCTGGGTACCGGAGCGATCATGATCGTTGTCCTGCTGGTGCTGTGCGCCGCTTTACCACGTCCCCATCCTGAGTACTCGATCACCCACGTCGATTGGTCGATCGGATCACCCGAGGGATTGCGACCGTCGCGTTACCCAGTGGGCCAGCAAGGTGCTCAAGATCCGGATCGCCCGGCAGGCGGGCAGCAGTCCAGCCCAGCAGAAGCCAATGGTCAGCCGCAAGAATCCTCGTCCCGTGACGGCGAACCGCAACGCGATGCACAAGACCAAGGGGAAAATGGCGAAGGGCAAAATGGCGAAGGGCAAGGCAGATCGGGAGAAGAAGACCGGCACCAGCAGGACCAGCGGCAGCAACGCGACTCGGACGGCGATTCCGACTCGGACGGCGATTCCAGCGACCGACCATCACGCGACGGATCACCAGACCAACAGCGCTCGACCGGCCAACCCACCAGCGAGAGTCAGGATGGTCAAGAACCATCCTCAGAGGACTCGCAGGCCAGATCGTCGGAAGACTCGCAGGCCAGATCGTCGGAAGACTCGCAACGAGCGGTGCAAGGCAGTCGGCCACCTAGCCGATCGCCCATCCAGCCCCGCGCCATGCTCAATTCCCTGTTCAACGGCATGGCTCACGTCATCAAATGGCTGTACTACTTGGCATTCTTCGTGATCGCCGCTTATCTGATATGGCGATACTGGGAGCCGATCCGCGCGGCTGTCGTGGGGTTCGTGCAAGCGATCCGCGAGCTGTGGGAAAAGCTGCTGGGCGGTCGTACACGCGTCCCCGGCTCCACAGCCATCCCGGCATCTGCCCCCCTGCAACCTCCGCCTCGACCGTTCGCCGCTTTTGCCGATCCGTTCGCCACAGGGGAAGCCCAACGCCTGGATCCCCGCGAACTGGTGCTGTATACATTCCAGGCGCTGGAGGCGTGGGCTCGTGATCATCAACGGCCCAGGATGGACGATCAGACACCTCATGAATTCGCAGGTCAACTGGCTCGAATGGCCGAAGATCTCGGTCGCCAGGCGAATCGATTGGCCGACTTGTATTGTGCGGCCGCCTATTCGAACTTGCCGCTGGCCCGGTCGAAGGTAGGTCGCTTGGAGGATCTGTGGAAGACCATGAAGGCCGGTCTTCCAGGATCGGCATCACAGTAATGTCGCGCTGGAAGGGGGTGATCATCAAGATTTCGGTCGCAGGAAACGATAACGGAACCAACGGCATCTTGCGTTTTCTGCGAAGATCGGTAGAATTCGTAGTTCTTCGCAGGAGAATCGTGCGCGACGGTAGGCGGGTGTCTACCGTTAAGTCGTTACAGCTACAAGGTTTACGAGTTTACTTTCAACGGCGAGTACATGTTTAAGAGCAGATCCCCGAAATCAAAGAAACGGATGAAGGCGCGGGCCCGTACCAAGAAAAAGGACCCGTTATTTGTCGATGGGCACCGACCCCGACCCATGTATGTCGATTACAAGGACATCGAATTGCTGAAAAAGCTGGTCAACCGGCACGGCCGGATTGTCAGCCGCCGAAAGACAGGGTGCTCGGCAGCCAGTCAGCATGCGGTGACCGAGGCGATCAAGCGGGCTCGATTCATGGCCTTGCTGCCTTACGTCGGCGAGTAACCAGCCCGTGGTGGATGATGCTGCTGTTCGTTGGGTGACTCGACGCCGCGTGGAATTCGTCGAGACCGATGCCGCCGGGATCGTCCATTTCTCGTCGTTCTTCATTTATATGGAACAGGCCGAACACGAATTGCTCCGGCATCTGGGGTTGAAGGTGTTCCTGGATGACGAGCTGGGTCGGATCAGTTGGCCTCGAGTTTCTGCCAGTTGCGATTATCAAGGGCCGGCTCGTTTCGAGGATGAATTGACGATCGAGGTAGCCGTTCATCGAGTTGGCCAAAAAAGCGTCACGTACGAGCATCGCATGTCCTGCGGCGATCGGTCGATCGCCACCGGTCGGATGACCGTCGTTTGTTGCCGTTTGCACCCCGGACAACCGCCTCAACCTATTCTCATCCCCTCGCCCATCGCCGCGATTCTTCGGGGCCAGGCCAGCCCTAGCCCGGAAGATTCGCAACCCAAAGCGTCAGACCCCTTTTCTGACAGAGCCTAGCTGCCGCTTGGCTGACAATTGCCCGATCACCCGATAGGGGATATATTACGGGCTGGTGCGTTTATTCAAGGAATCTGGCTGGTTGGGATCGCGGAGGCGAAAGCACGATGGCGCCGAAGGCACGAAAGATCGACGATACACGTCTTATGCTGCGCGATAGCGGATTGCGGGCGACGCCAGCCAGGATCGCCGTGCTGAACCTGTTGGCCGCCGCCAGCCAACCCAGCACGCACCAGGAGATCAGCGAGCGGTTGGAGAGCCGGGGGATCGACAAGTCGACCGTTTTCCGCGCACTCAACGATCTGACCGAAGTCGGTCTGGCACGCCGTATGGAACTGGGCGATCACGTTTGGCGTTACGAGCCGACGCGAGTGAGCGCGAACGATGATGACTCCCAACAGCCTCATCCACACTTGCTGTGCATCGATTGCGGGACGATTACTTGCTTAAGTGATCGGGATGTCACCCTGCGTGTTGCAAAATCGGTCGGCGTGATCGAAGACATTCTGCTGAAGGGACATTGTCCCCATTGCGCGGCCAAAAAAGAGTAGGCTTTGCAATGCCCTCCCAATCGTGTGGGAACAAACCTCGCAAGGCAGGGTACTGGAAGCTGGATCGAGAATGGAGTAAGCTGGGTCGTTTCCACATTGCTGCGATGGGAGCATGAATGATGAAAACACTGACCCCGATACTGCTGGTCTGTCTTAGCGTGGGCCTGTTCAGCCCGATTTCATCGCTGGCCGCTGACCCGATTCGAGTCATGATCATCGGCGGTCAGAACAACCATAATTGGGCGCTTTCCACGCCGTATATGAAGGAACTGCTGGACTGGCGGAATCCTAAGTACGGATACAGTCTGTACGTCGACGACCAGGGTCAGGTGGTTCGCGAGGCACCGGGCGAGGGCCGAGGCATGGGCCACGGTTCCCAATACGATTGGATGATGACGGTACGAGATGCCGAGCACCCGGTCACCGAGGGCATGCCGACGCATTGGATGCACAAGCACGACGAGTTGTATCATGGGCAGCGCGGTCCCGCCGAGGACATCCACATCCTGCTGACCGCGTTCTCCGATCCGGCGCCCAATCGTCGCGGCACGGGCAAACACGAGCCGATCGTATGGTGGGTGCCTTACGGAGAAGGCCGGGTGCTAACCAATTTGATGGGGCACGTGGGCCAGTTGGGTTGCATGCAGTGCGTGGGCTTCCAGGTACTGCTGTACCGTGGCTGCGAGTGGCTGGCCACCGGCCAGTGCCAAACCCCGATCCCCGACAATTTTCCCACCGCCGAGGCTACCAGTCTAAATCCGTGACCGCAGGCGTACCGTTTCTATCTTGTTCAACCCGGACAACCTTCTTCATTGCGCGTCGAGCGGGATGAAGGCTGTCTCGTTCCCTTGGCTCCAGAAATCAACCACCAGAATGACAACACCAGAACTGATCAAGCTGACCGATCCAACCAGTGGCGCCGAGGCGCACATCCTGGCCGGGTATGGGTTTAATTGTTTTCGTTTTCGCGTCGAGCAGGACGGGCAACCGATCGACGTGTTGTGGTCGGAGCCCGATTTCGAGCGTGGTGACAAGCGGGCCTCGGGCAGCGGTATCCCGTTGTTGTTCCCGTATCCCGGCCGACTCCGCGGCCAGACGCTGAACTGGCAATCGCAGACCTACACGCTGGAGGGCGACGATCGGTTGGGTAACGCGATTCACGGGTTTGTCCTGAACCGGCCGTGGCGGGTTCTGGAGCAGTCTTCGACTCGGGTTGTCGGGCAATTCCACGCGTCCCAGGATGACGCGCGATTGCTGGCCTGTTGGCCCGCCGATTTCTGCATGACGGCCACGTACGAGTTGGCTGGCAATTCTTTGCGCAGCAGTTTCGTGATCGAGAATCCGGACGACAAGCCCTTGCCCTGCGGCTTGGGAACGCACCCTTACTTCCGCCTGCCGCTGGGTGGAGCGTCTGCCGACGATTGCCTGGTCCGGTTGCCCATGCGACGGCGTTGGGAATTGGTCGACATGCTGCCTACCGGAAATGCGGTGCCCGTGGAAGAGATCGAACAATTTCGCGCGGGATTACCGTTCGGTCAGATGACGTTCGACGACGTGTTCACCGACCTGGAATTCGATTCGCATTGGTGCACGGCTCGTGTGATCGATCCCAGCAATGGCAGCCGACTAGTGGTTCAATTCGATGATTCGTTTCGCGAATGCGTCATCTACACGCCGCCTCATCGCCAAGCGGTGTGCGTCGAGCCCTATACGTGCGTGCCGAACTCGCCGGAGTTGCACGCGGCGGGCGTGGACGCCGGATTGCGCATCCTGCAACCGGGCGAGCAGTTCACGGCCGAAGTGATCTTGCGGTTCACGGGCTGAGCGGTCCTTAACGGGCCGGCGGCCGAGCAAACGAGTCGCCGCCTGTCGGAAATTCGTCCACATCCCGCTGGTGCAAGAACCCTTTCAAAGCGATGCTCAGCGGGTCATCGCCCGGGTCGCAGAACCCAGCGTGCAGATGGCGTCGCCAACCTTCTGCAAGTTCATAGACCCCGGACATCTCACCTCGTTCCCGATCGGCGTCTCGCAACGCTTGCAGGTAGGAATCGACGCCCTGCGTTTGGTCCAGCCAGTCTTTCTGGCTGGCATGGCAAGCCAGCATCTGAACCTTTTGCTCGATCACCGACGACGTATCAACGAAAAAATCGGGCCAGATCAACTGCCGTAGTGGATCACGATTCCCGTACGGTTGCGCGTGATAGACCGTGACCTTCTGCGTGACAATGGGCCGGTCGGGATCGACGGGAAAATTCGGCATGCCGCGGGTAAAAGCGGCCGTGACGGCTAAGCGACACGCGTTGGTGTGGTCCTCCATATAATCGGCCGGCGAATGCGTCAATAGGATCTCCGGGGCGACTTGACGCACGATCGAGGCGACTTTGGCCAGTAGGGGCTTGTCGTAGAAGATCTCCAGGTCGTCACAGAGACTCTCGTGATGCACGGCCCCGATCGCCGTACAGGCGGCTTGCGCCTCCCGACGACGGACCGCCGCGATCTCGTCACGCGGCAAGGTCATGCTGCCGCAACAGCCCGAAGCGATGTTAAGATAATGGATCTGATAGCCCGCGTCGCGCAATAACATCAGCGTGCCCGCCATCAGGAACTCGATGTCGTCGGGATGAGCCGCAATAGCCATGGCCGTTTTCGTCGTCATGAGCAGATTCTCCTTGTCGGTCATCAAAGGGCTAAGCACCGTTGACTTTTTCGGTTTCGCATTGGTATGTCACGGACGGATTGCCAATCCGTCCTACTTGTTTGTGGGACAGATTGGCAATCCGTCCTACTTTTTATGCAACCATGGGGTCAAGTAGCGAGCTTTGGATCGGATTGTACCTTTGCCGTCGACGTTTGACGAGCGGTGGGATGTTTTCGACCAAGAGGGTTGGAGCGGACGTGGCCGGCAGCACGGTTGCAGCAACCAACGGTCGAGGTCAGAATGTTTGTAGTGGAACGACACGCAGATGTTTGAGCGGGAACTTGGACCGTCGTGAAAGGAGCCTCGGGATGCCATCGAGTCCGCAGATCTCTCGTCGCGGTTTGCTGATCGGATCCGCCGCAGCCACTGGATGGATGGTCCAGCGGTTCGCATCGGTCCAAGCCGACGAGACGCCAGATGACCAGGTGCCGGTGATCGATTGTCATGCCCACCTGTTTCATCCATCGCGGTCGGATCATCTGGAGATGGATCGGCGATTGATCGAGGCGGCGGACAAGTTGGGCATCGACCGCTTGTGCTGTTCGATCCTGACCCCCAAACGACCGGCGACCGTCGAAGGATTCCGCGAGTGCAATCGGGCATTGATCGCGGCGATCGAGCGTTATCCTCAGCGGATCTTGGGCTACAGCTACGTCAATCCGGGTTTTCCTCGCCAGGCGGTGGACGAGATTCGGCGATGTGTGCTCGATCACGGATTCATCGGGGTGAAACTGTATAACGAGCATGTCTGCACCGATCCGATCGTAGCCGCAGTGGTCGAAGCGGCGATCGAGTTGCGGGTCCCCATTCTCCAGCATGCCGGGCACATCCATCACCCGTTTCCTGAACAGCCCAACATTTCCGATGGCGGCGATCTGGCGGAATTGGCCCAACGCTATCCGGAAGCTCGGCTGATCTGCGCCCATATCGGCGGCGGCGGGGATTGGGAATGGACGATCAAGTCGCTGCGGCACGCCCGGAATGTCTATCTGGACACCAGCGGCAGCGTGACCGACGAAGGCATGATCGAAATGGCGGCCCGCACCGTCGGAACCGATCGCCTGTTGTTCGGCTGCGACATGTCGATGACGGCAGGGGTAGGGAAGTTGATGTCGGCCGACCTGCCGGCGGAAGAGAAACGAAAGATTCTGGGCGGAAACATGCTACGATTGCTGGCCATGAGGAGTTGAAAAGATGCTGTTCGACGTGAATGCCTACCTCGGCCACTTTGCTTTTCGGCAATTGCGGCACAATACGGCGGACGGTCTGCTGCGGCAGATGGATGCCAAGGGGATCGATCGGGCGCTCGTGTCCAGTGCCAGCGCGATCACGTACCGCAACGCCCAATCGGGTAACGAGGAACTGGACGAAGCCGTGCGTGGTCATCGCGATCGGCTGATCCCGCTGGCGGTGATCAACCCGGCGTACGCGGGCTGGGAAGACGATCTGAAGATATGCTGCGACCAGTTTGGGATGCGGGGATTCAGGCTTTACCCCAAATGGCACAACTACGCGCTGACCGATGCCTGCGCCCAGCAGTTGATCGCGGCGGCGGCCGAGCAGCATCTGTTGGTCTCGATCCCGATTCGCGTCGAAGATTATCGACAAAGGAGTTGGCTGGTCGATGTTCCCGATGTGCCGCTGGCCGAAATCGTCCCCCTGGTCAAGTCGCATCCGAAGGCACGGTTCTTGCTGGTCAACGGACTGGGCTACAGCAGATCACCTCTGGGCCGGGCCAGCGATCAGTTGCCGCCCAATTACTGGATCGAAATCTCGCGCATCAGCGCGCTGTTGGATAACGAACTGGGGCAATTACTCAACAACCTGGGACCTGACCGGCTGGTCTTCGGCACGGGCATGCCGTTCAAGTATCCCGATCCACCGCTGCTAAAACTAGAAGTCCTCGATGCACCTGGGGAGTTCAAAGAGCGAATTCGCGGACGTAACGCCGCCGCGCTGGTCGGCGGATGACCGCTGGATGAGTTTCGTACCTGTTTCGTGCAAATAGAAGGAGACCGTCGATGAAGCTTGCCTTCTGCTGGTTGATCGTCCTTTGCGTGCTGCCTTGCGCGGCGGCAGAGCCCACATGGATCGAGATCGAGGGCCAAGTGTACGGTGCCAAGCCCGATGAGCGAGGACCGATCGGTGGCGGCAGTGGATACGTTGCCGTGGTCACCCAAGGCGATGTGACGGCGGACGATCTGGACAGCTTGCTGGACGCCTTGTCCAAAGCGGAACCAGGCCAGGTGGTCTTCATCCCGGGTACCGTAGAAATCGACTTGACCACGCGAGTCTACATCGAACAACTGGTGCTGGAAGTGCCTGCCGGGGTCACGTTGGCCAGCGACCGCGGTCACAAGGGATCGCCCGGCGCCTTGCTGACCAGCGATGCGTTGAACACCCCGATCATGATCCGCGTCACGGGACCGGACGTTCGGATCACCGGTTTGCGACTCCAAGGCCCCAACCCCAAACGTCACCTCGAACATCACCGTCGAGCCTTCGGGCCGGGCGGCGAAGGGCATGCTTATTATTACCGCTTCCCGACGCAGCGCGGTATCGTGACCACGCATGACCGATTGCAGGTCGATAACTGTGAGCTGGCCGGGTTCGGCCATTCCGCCGTCTCGCTGAACCAAGGCGTGGAACACCGCGTCCACCATAATTTTATCCATCATTGTCAATACAATGGCCTGGGCTATGGCGTCTGCCTGGATACGGCATCGGCCGTGATCGAGTTCAATCTGTTCGATTGGAACCGTCATTCGATCGCGGGGACCGGGCGAGTTGGCTGCAGCTACATTGCCAGGCACAACGTGGAATTGGGCACGTCGCTCAGCCACTGCTTCGACATGCACGGCGGGGGTGACCGAAAGGACGGCACCGACATCGCGGGCACCGCGATCGAGATCTCCAACAACACCTTCCGCGCTCCGCAGACCCCGGTGGTGATCCGCGGCGCACCCGAGCAGCAGTGCGACGTGCATCACAACTGGTTCCCGATGCATCCCGAACCGGAACAAGCGGTCCGGGCGAGCTTGAGAACCAATATCGGCAAAAACGCTTACGGAACATCGCACTAGAGAAAAAAGTCAAGGCTCTTTTTTCCGGCTCGCCTCGCCGACTGGTTGGATTCGCAACGGGATCGGTTATACTGCAAATCGGTAGCGTTTCCGAGCAACATCCGTGGGTAGAGAGCCGTTTTTTTGACTGAGAACAACCCGGTCTTGTACACCATCGGTCATTCGAACCACGACCAGGAGCACTTCTGCGGATTGCTTCTGCAGCACGGGATCGACGTCGTGGCGGATGTCCGATCCTCGCCCTATTCCCGGTATACAACGCAATTCAACGCCGAACAGCTCAAGACCGCCCTAACTGCTAAGGGGATCCGCTACGTGTTCCTGGGCGATCAACTGGGCGGGCGGCCCACGGTTCCCGAGCACTACGACGACCAGGGGTATGCGCTGTATTACCGCATGGCGCGTTCGGAAACGTTCTTACAGGGCATCGACCGGTTGGAGAGCGGCATGAAGAAATACCGCGTGGCCATCATGTGCAGCGAGGAAGATCCGACGGTCTGCCACCGGTTTCTGTTGGTCAGCCGAGTGATGGCGGAACGCGACACCGAGATCTGTCATATTCGCGGCGATGGCTCGCTGGCTTCCCACGATCAGATCCGCGTGGCGGCCGGCGGCGCGCAGCATCAGAATCTGCTCTTCCCCGAAATGGAGGATGACTCTTGGAAATCTTTACGATCGGTTTCACCAAAAGCTCAGCCGCAGAATTCTTCGGAAGATTGAGAATTGCCGGCATCCGAAAACTGATGGATGTCCGGCTGAATAACCGTTCTCAGTTGGCCGGATTTGCCAAACGCGACGATCTCGCTTTTTTTCTGCGCGAGATCTGCCAAGCCGATTACGAACACCAGCCCTTGTTGGCGCCGAACCAGGAGATGCTGGACGAATACAAAAAGAACGGCGGCCAGTGGGCGGCATATGAGGACCGTTTTTTTCGCTTGATGGAACAACGTCACATCGAAACCGTGTTGACGCCCGACGATTTCAAGCCCGCCACGGTACTGCTGTGCAGCGAGGCAACGGCGGACCATTGCCATCGCCGGCTGGTGATCGAGTACCTGCAGCAGCATTGGCCGGATATCCACCCGGTGCATCTCTAGCCATGCAAATCATCATCAACCATTTGACTCGGATGCAGAAGGGCTTCATGTGTGCCGCGGGTGTCGATCCTGTGACGCGGCGGCACGTCCGTCCGGTTTTGGCCAGTCAGATGCGAGTCGAAATGCTGGCTCGGCACGGTGGGCCTTTCGAAGTCGGTTGCCGGGTCGATCTGGGAGAAACCAAGTTCGTCGGCAAGGTGCCTGAAATCGAAGACCGCCAATTCGAAGCCTCGGCAGCCAAGCCCCTGGATCGAGTCCCCGTGGACGAATTCTGGCAGCTTTTGACCGAGCTGGCCGCCGATTCGCTGACCGACATCTTCGGCCGCGACCTGCAACCGGTCGGCGCAGCCAGTTGCGGTGTGCTGGAGTTTCACGGACTGCGGTCACTAGGCTGCTACTGGGCCCATCGACCGAGCCTGCATTTGCAGACCACAGCGGATCACACCCGCATCCGATTCGGCTTCGACGAGGACTCGCGGCGTTACCAAGTGCCGGTGACCGATATCCGTATGTACGGCGACGACCACGTGACACCGGATGCCACGGTCGTGGATCGTCTGAGCCGGGCACTGGAAAACCAAACTCGCGTCCTGGTCAGCGTCGGATTGTCCCGGGCTTACAAACGCACCGACCAGCATCCAGCCGTGCACTGGCTGCAAATCAATAACATCTATTTGCCGCCATTTTCTCGTCAACCAAGGTAGCTTTGCACGCAACAGGGTCGGGAGTCGTTTTCGGGCAAAGTGTCTTCCATGTGGTTCGTTACCCGAAAACGACTCCCAATTCCTTACCCACGAGTCGACCCACTTGGAGTCGCGTTCGGCGCCCGCGACCCACTTGGAAAGAAAAAAGTGATGTCTTTGGTTACCGTGCATGGACAACGTGATTCCTCGGCGGATGCGGTCCATCCATTGCCTGGCCTGTCGCCGCGGCAATCACTTCGCACGTGCGAAGACGCGCTGGCGGAGGACGGTCTGCATCCTCTTCGAGCTACGGGTATCGAGGTCTTGCAGGTCAGTCTGGGCAAGCTGTGCAATATGACATGCACGCATTGCCACGTCGACGCGGAACCGACACGTCGCGAGATCATGACCCGCGAAACGGCCGAGGCATGCCTGGCGGCGTTGGCGAGTACGGACATCCCCGTGTTGGATCTGACCGGCGGCGCCCCGGAAATGAATCCCCATTTCCGCTGGCTGGTCCAAGAGGCTCGTCGTTTGGACCGGCACGTCATCGATCGCTGCAACCTGACAATTCTTCGCGCGCCCGGCTACACGGACTTGCCGGAATTCCTGGCCGCGCATCGCGTGGAGATCGTCGCGTCGCTACCCTGCTATCTGGAGGAGAACGTCGATGCGCAGCGGGGCAACCGAGCGTTCAACCGGTCGATCGAAGTTCTGCGGCAGTTGAACGGGCACGGCAGTCGCTTAGGCGACGACCGCAAGGCAACGGATTAGAAATCGATGGCGACTTGCAGTGTATCCGAGAATCGGTTGAAGGCGGCAAACACCTCCATGACGCCCAGCGCTTCCACGATCTCGGCGTCTTGCGCACCCGTTTCTCGGATCGTATGAAACCGCGCGTCGGTGACCGCGTGCGGCTTGCGGTTGGCTTGCTGTGCAAGGTCGATCAGCGCCGCTTCCCTGGGCTCGAAGTCGACCGCTTTGACTTTATCCCAATTCGCCCGCAGCAGCGTGAGCGTACACGCGAAACAGGTTGGGAACCGTTCCGAACGTCTCTTGAATTTCT
>REEF01000981.1 GCA_007695205.1 Planctomycetaceae bacterium | reverse complement strand
AAATAGTCATATAGCAGGTGAGGTTGTTCCGAAATCACCGCCAGCGGAATATCATGCCGTTCCGATGGGCAAGGTGATCAACAATACGGTGTACGGCGGTCCCTCGCCGTCGGGCATCGGCATTCACATCACCAATGCCGCCAGCCCCACGGTGATGAACAATATCGTAGCCAATACGGCGACGGGGATCTCGGTCGATGCGTCCTCGTCGGGCCTGCCATCGCAGCCGGACATCACGACCACGCTGTTCCAAGGCAACAGTACGCCGGGAACCCAAGGCACCAATGCCATTCTGGCTCCGCCGTCCGCTCCGCTGTTCGTCAACCCGGCCGCAGGCAATTTCTATCTGGCGGCCAGCCAGCCGGGGAATCCGAACCGGGCGATCGACAGCTCGCTGAACACCCGTGTGGCGCGCTTGCCTTATACCCAAGTCACCAATCCGCTGGGCATTCCTCAACAGGATATGTTTGCTCCCAAGATCGACCGGTTTGGCCAGTTGCGTGTCGACGACCCGGACACTCCGAACGCGACCGGTTTGGGCGGAAACATTTATATCGACCGAGGTGCCATCGAGCGTGCCGACTTTACGGGTCCGGTCGCCCGCATGGTCCTGCCGTTGGACAACGATCCGGCCGGAATCGACCGCGATTCGGCGTTGACCTACATGCACATCGTTCCGCCGGAAGGGTCTCCGCCTTGGACGCAGTTCATTTTGGAGATCGTGGATGTCGGGATCGGCGTGGATCATTCGCTGGCCGGAGATAAGGACCGTTACGCATTGACCCGCGATGGGATTCCGCTGGTCGAGGGCACGGACTACTTCTTCGCCTACAATGCCAATAGCAACCGGGCGATTTTCACGTCGGCCTCGTCGTTCCCCTTGGACGCGGTTTACACGATCACCATCGACAACACGGCCGCGGGCATCCGCGATTTGGCGGGCAACATCCTGTCGCCCAACCGGACCACCGGCGAGACGGCGTTCACCATCTTGTTGGGTGGACGCTACCTGGACTTTGGCGATGCACCGGACAGCTACGGAACCACGTTGGCTCAGGACGGCGCACGGCACGTGCTGTTGCCCAGCATCCCCTTGTGGCTGGGCGCTGGGGTCGATCCCGATCCGGATGGCCAGCCCACGAGCGACGCGACCGGAGACGACAGGGACTATTACGTGTTGGTACCGGAGGCGACGCGGGAATCCGGTCTGCGACTGATGTATCAGGCTCCGCACACCATCCAATCGCCAGCGGCCGGCGGACCGGGCGGCGTCACAGCCAACCTGCCAGCGTCCATCGAAATCGAGGATTTCAACGGCAACATGGTAACGCTGGAATTTGCTCAGAATGCCCCGATGGGTGGGGTCAATGAAATCGCTTACTATGACGCCGATTCCGCCGAAACGATGGGCGAGCGGATCGTCCAGGGAATCAACAACGCGACGGGGTTAAGCGGGGTTAGCGCCATCAATCTGAACGGCGGGGCGGTGCAGATCGACGGGGCGCGGGACGTGTCCTTTGAAGGCGGGAATCTTTCGCCGACCAATCTGCTGCCTGCAGCACTGCGGTTGCGAGACAACTACGCCACCGACGGCATCGACGGCATCGACGGCTTGACCTTCACGATCTCTGACGGGGTGAACGTGCCGGTAACGTTCGAGTTCGACAACGATCTGAACACGCTGACCGGCACGACGGTGATCGAGTTCACTGCCGGCGAAGACAATCTGGAATTGGTCCGCCGCATGGTGGATGTGATCGGCGGTGCCTTGTCGAATCTGGAAGTGTACTGGTCGGAACCGGAGCCCGGCACTTATCAGGTACACATCGTGTCGCTGCCGCTGCCCGGTACCACGAATCGCCGCGACGACGAAGATGGCGTGGTGATCAACGGGGCGTTCCACACCGGCGTGAATAACCTGACGCCGATCACCGTGACCGCTTCCGGTGCGGGGTTCCTGGACGCTTGGGTGGATTTCAATGGCGACGGTGTGTTCAGCCTCGAGGAAAAGATCATCGACAGCCAGCCGGTGGTGGCCGGTGCGAACGTCTTCCAAGTCTCGACGCCGACCAACGCCGTGTTGGGCAGCACCTTTGCTCGCTTCCGCGTCAGTCCCACCGGTGGTCTCAGCCCGACAGGCTTGGCCATCGGCGGCGAAGTGGAAGATTACATGATCGAGATCGTCAGCGTGGCGCCGCCGACCGCGATGCCCGAAGAATACACGATCGACGAAGACACCTTGCTGGATTCGTTGACGTACGTCGATCCGACCTTATCAAGTGTATTGAACAACGACATCCCCGGTTCGGGCGCGCTGGTCGAAGCCGTGCTGGTCACACCGCCGGTGCATGCCGAATCGTTTACGCTGAACCCGGACGGAACGTTCGTATACATGCCGCTGCCCAACTTCTACGGCACCGATTCGTTCACCTATGCCGCCCGGGATGCGGTACTGACCTCGAATAACGTGGCCGAGGTGACGATCCATGTCCTGCCGATCAATGACGAACCGATCATCGATTTGTCGGCGGTACCTGCGGACTTGACGATCGAAGAAAACGACCCGAACGGCCTTGCGATCCACGGGATTCGGATCGACGATCTGGACAACATCCACGGGGCGGATGATCTATTGGTCGAAGTCAGTGTTTGGGCGGAAAACGGTACCATGTCGCTGCCTACGGCGGCGATGACCGAGCGGATCGTGTTCCCGGCCTTTGGCAACGAAGTGGTCCGGGGGACCATGGGCAACAACCCCGGCATCCCCGTGGCACCGGAAAACGGGGATGGTGGCAACCGCGACGAGGACCACGTGCTGAGCGGCGCCGGGCTGGTTGTGGTCGAATCGGGCCCCAACCAGGGCAAGTTGATCCATACCGCAGGCTTGAACGACAGCACCAAGTGGAACCTGCCTCAACAAACGGGCGGGCTGCTGATCCAGTTGCCGGGCGACTGGACGGTCGAGGTGCTTCAGATCTGGAACTTCAACGCCAACACGTTCGAAGACTGGGGCGCGGACTCGTTCGATTTGTATCTGTCTACCAATGCGACCCCGCCAGCCAGCCTGGCCGACATGCAATTGGTGCAGAGCAATGTACCGTTGCAGCGATTGGCTAGTTATCCGGCCGAGTATTTGGGCGAGACGTTTGTGTCGGGCACATCCAGTTCGAACATCCTTCCCGGTGAAATAGGCGATGTCGACGGCGAGAAGACGCTGGACAATAGCGGGCCCATCACAGGCCGTTGGCTGTGGTTGGGCAACATGTCCGGCGCTGCCGGCGCCGATCGAGTCGGATTGTCCGAGATTCGGCTGTACGGACGTCCGGCAGCATCACCCCAGATCGTCTTGCTGGAAGGCGATGGCGTCCGTGACGAAACCATCACGTTCCGTGGTACCCTGGCCGATGTCACCGGCGCCTTGGATGGATTGATCTACCATCCCAATCCCGAGTACAACTCGGGCAACCCGAACGTGGTACCGTCGAATATCGTACCCGACCTGGTTCATATCTTGGTCGACGATTTGGGTAACGTGGACAAAGACACACCCGGTACCCCGCAGGGTATCAATCCGGATGTAGCGCTGACGGCGCACGAAGTGATCCCCATCACGGTCCTACCCAAGCAGACTCCGCCTACCGTGGACGTCAGCGCAGCAGTAGGTGCGGCACTGGACGAGGACACTTCGTTGGTTCTGGGCCCGATTGTGGTGGACGATGTGGATGCGGCAACCGATCCGCTGTGGCAAGGGCAGGTGACGCTGTCGGTCAGTCACGGGACGTTGAGTCTGTCGCAGCAGAGCACAACCGAATTGATCGTTCTGCCTGACGTGTCCTCGGCGGCCGTCGATGGCCGTAACGCCAATGGACTGGGCAGCGTGCTGCCGGACGGCGGGGCGGGCAGCGACCACGACCAGCAGTTCGCGGTCGACGGGGCTGGCTTATCGCTTAATCCATTCGGCTACTTGATTCATGCTACTGATGACGTGAGCAAGAGCTGGCGGATCGCTCAGCAAGCGGGTGGATTGATGATCGATCTGGGCGCGATCTATACGATCGACGTCATGCAGATCTGGAATTACGCCGTGGCCGGTCTGGAACACTACGGCCCGACGGAATTCGATCTGTGGGTATCGTCCGTCGGCGACTCGTTGCCCATCAGCACCGCCGGGATGACCCGCATTTTGCAAAACGTCCCATTGAACCCAGCCTCGGATCTGGACGGCGATGGCTACAAGGGCGAGACCTATCTACTGAGCGGAGCCACGGAATCGCAGATTCCGCTGGGTCTGGGCGATGAAGACGGGATCATCACCGATCTGTCAGCGACCCCGGCGACCGGTCGGTTTTTCTTCTTCGGCAATTTGCAAGGCGCTCCCGGCGCTGGCCACGTAGGCTTGTCCGAAGTCCAGTTCTACGGCCGACAGGTGGGCATCCCCGGACTGGTCTTTGTGCAAGGCGTCGGTATGGATGATACGACGATGACGTTCCGCGGCTCGCTGGCCGATTTGAACGCGGCGTTGGACGGGATCACGTACACGCCGGACCCGGATTACAATTCGGGCAATCCCAACGCGGTGGACGAGATTCCTGGTTACGCCTTGTCGCCCGAGCAGTTGGTGGTAACGATCAACGATCTGGGCAATA
>REEF01000621.1 GCA_007695205.1 Planctomycetaceae bacterium | reverse complement strand
CGGCGAGTTCACCGTCCGTGCGAGTTCGGTCATGTATCTCGGCTTGGCTCAGCGTACCCTGCCGGACAAGTGGAAGGGTCTCCGCGACGTGGAAACGCGTTACCGGCAACGGTATCTGGACCTGATCGCCAACGAGTCGTCCCGTGAGGTGTTCAAAGCTCGCACTCGACTCGTCCGTTCGATCCGCACCTACCTGGAGAACCACGGCTTTTTCGAAATCGAAACGCCTGTGTTCTACACCGAACGGGCGGGTGCGCTGGCCAAAACGTTCATCACCCATCACGAGACGTTAGACCTGGACCTCGTCCTGCGAATTGCGCCGGAGACCTACCTGAAGCGAGCGTGCGCGGCAGGTTTCCCCCGTTGTTTCGAGTTTGCCAAATGCTTCCGCAACGAGGGGATCAGCGCCGATCATTTGCAGGAGTTTCTGATGTTGGAGTTCTACGCTTCGTACTGGAACTACCGAGACAACATGGATTTTACACGTCGTTTGCTGCAACAAGTCCTCCACGACGCCTTCGGACGTTTGACGTTCCGCGTTCGCAGAGCAGGCGACGACGAGGGGAAGGAAGTGGATTTTGCCGGCGACTGGCAGGAGATCACGTTTCGGGACGCGATTCTCGAGAACAGCGGCATCGACATCGAGCAGTATCCCGAGTTCGACAGCCTGCTGGCAAGCTGTCGTGCCGCGGGCATCGAGCTGGAAGAGAAGGCGGTCGCGGCTGGGGATTATGGTGGTCTGCTCGAATCACTGTACAAGAAGGTGGCGCGGCCCAACCTGGCGGGCCCCCTGTTCCTGGTCGGGCACCCGATCCAGGTCTCGCCGCTGGCCCGAAGCTGCGACGACAACCCGGCGATCGTCGACCGATTTCAAGTGATCGTACAGGGATTGGAGTTGACAAATGCGTACTCGGAGCTTGTCGATCCGGTAGATCAACGACAACGTTTCGAGGCCCAAGCATCCCTGCGCAGCCGTGGCGACGATGAAGCCATGGACCTGGACGAGGACTTCCTTCGCTGCATGGAGCATGGCATGCCCCCCATTTCGGGATGTGGATTGGGCATCGACCGCCTCCTCAAGATCGTGCTGGGCTTGCCCAACATCCGCGACGCGGTCCTGTTTCCCCTGATGAGGCCGATCAACGGAGAAGACATCAACCAGGACGATACGCCCGAGTCTTGATGTCGATCAAGCGGTCCCGATGGGCCCGCCATCGCAACAAGTTTTCCTGTCCCTCTAACCTACACTAACCTACAAGGATATGACCATGTTGAAGAAACGCATCTATCTCGATTACGCCGCCACCACGCCGGTCGACCCGCGCGTTGCGGCCAAGATGAGCCAGTTCTTGACCGATGACGGCAACTTTGGGAATCCGGCCTCGGCCCATCGTCACGGTGTCGAGGCACGGCAAGCCGTTGAGGAACATCGCGGTCACGTCGCCCGCCTGATTGGGGCAACGCCGGAAGAGATCATCTGGACATCCGGTGCGACCGAAGCGGATAACCTGGCCTTAAAAGGGGCAGCGTATGCCAATGCTGGTAAAGGCCGCCATATCGTGACGATCCGGACCGAGCACAAAGCCATCCTGGACACTTGCCGCCACCTGGAGGAGCATGGGTTCGAGGTCACCTACGTCCGACCCCTGTCGTCCGGCCTGATCGATCTGGACGAGTTGAGTCATGCCATTCGGCCGGACACGGTGCTGGTGAGCATCATGCACGTGAACAACGAGTTGGGCGCGTTGCAAGACATCGCCGCAATCGGCCGCATGACGCGCGCTCGGGGCGTCCTGTTTCACGTGGATGCGGCCCAGAGTGCCGGAAAAGTGCCCATCGACGTCCGCAAAATGGCAGTGGACCTGATGTCGCTGTCGGCGCACAAGGTCTATGGCCCGATGGGCATCGGGGCCTTGTACGTCGGCCGGAATCCACGGGTGCGGATCGCGGCCCAGATCCACGGCGGCGGGCACGAACGCAACATGCGTTCTGGCACCTTACCCACCTCGAAGACGCCCACGTAGGTCGACGGCGCTGTCCGCCTCGGCCGCGTCACCGAAACGTAAGTTCCAAGGCGACAAACGGCCGCCCAATGGCAACAATCGCCTCGCCCCGCAACCGGCTGACCGGCCAGCTCATCGCCGGAAAACTGGTTCCCTTTCCAGCCGGAATCGGCAGCCCCCCTACGGAAATCGGTTCGATAAGCCGATGCCCCCTGGTTTCGAGTTATGGCGAGTGTGTCAAGCAGCCATCCAGTATTTTCAGCACTTGACGATTGTTGAACTGTCCGATGTCGACCGCCGGATTGCGTTGGATTTGGTCGAGGTGGGATTCTGTTTAGGGAGACTAGATACGGCTCGGGAGGATGCTCGAAAAGTTGCCAATAGCCATTCGAGCGTACTGCGATTTGCCCCGTGGTGTGAACGCCGCGTGTTGCATCCTTTAGTGGTAAAGGAACTTGTCCGTCAGGGGCACGATCTTGGTGGAATGACCTCGGAAGATATAGCTAGTGTAGTGTTCTTCTTTCACCCCGAACTAGGCCCAGCTCTGCTGGCATTAGATGCGTTGGCCAGCAAGTTTCTCGAACAGTTCGAGGACACGAATCGCACTGAGTCCGAAGTAGATGTCGAGCCTTTTCGGACATTGGCAATCTTGGTAGATGGGGACGATACGACCGAAGGGGCTTGGGCTAAATTAGGCCACTCATCCACCACAAGGTGGGTTTTGTGACAGTATCTGTCTTTTGATCGTCGTTGGGCAACTACCTTCACATGGGTAATCATTACCCCATTATTGGTAAATTGCGGAGTAGATGAAACTTGCCGAATGCCGAGGCTGCGCTGGCAAGTCGAACGGCCCACAACCCACAAGACAGTGTAGATCGATCCCCAATTCTTAGCAATGCCCTCAAAATAGCTGGTATCGAGAATCCCTGGTACATAGAATTCTGAGACATTTGGACTGCCGGAGTGTTCATAGGAAACTGGAGTGGCTTTCACTCACAAATGAAACATGGCTAGTTCCTGGGGCTGGATATCTCGATAGTTAGGGGGATGTACCGTCATGACAACGACACTTCAGAATATTGAAAACTTCCGCAAGTTTTTTCCGGATGAGAGCGCGTTTCGAGCGTTTGCTGCGGAGTTCGAGGGGATGTTCTCCAGTGGGCTCACCGCATTTTTTGCTGGATCAAAAATCGTGGGTGGGATCTTGACTGCGGAAGCAACGAAGGAACTGCTTTACGCTCGACTCCGTGACAAGATCGTCACACGTCCCCAGTTGCTCGCCGAAATGGCGGAAAGCTTGGAAAGCGACGATATCGTCGATTGAACAGGCAACTAAGCGAGCAGCCATCCGACCTGCCTTCTTCGGGTCGCTGGCAACCACTCCTGGGAGGTGTCATGTACCGCATTCGATTTGAGCGAAGGGCACGACAGCAGGTCGACCAGTGCTGTTCGGACTACGGGGACGAGGTATGCGGGGCACTCTGGACGTGGCTGGAACGTTTGGCGGAGGCTGCAGAAGCCAATACGCTGGAGGGCTGTTCGGCCGATTTCTTGCTGTTTTTGGAGGAACTGGCTGACGAAATCGAGCAAGGAGATTTGGCTTTCTCGCTCCAAACCTGGAAGCGGAAGGACTGGCTCACCAAGCTGAAAGCCCTGATTACGCTCATTCGCGGGCGCAAGCCACCCTGGCAATTGCGCCACGCGAGTGAGATTGTCCGCGTGTTCTTCCGATCGGTCGAGGTCCACGTCATTTGCGAAATCGACCACGTCAATCGCTCGCTGATCGTCAGAAAATTTGTAGATCTTCCGGGACAATGAGCACACCATCCATAAATGGTTACGCTGAGTTCGTTGGCCGGGTTCTCACCGAAGAACTCGATCTCCGGGTGGTTTCGAAGCAAGCCACTCGCGACGTCATCGGGCAAGAATCAACCGTCGAACGGATCTCACGTATTTTCCTTTGGCACGCTCGGCGAACCGGCTGCGAATACGAGGAACTGGGAGCCATTTTGTTCCTCGAACTTGCGGAAGAGGGCCACGTTGGGCAAGAAGTCACCGAGCAATTCCTCCACAACGTGCTGACGCGAATTCGGATGCGAGTTCTGCGAGATGCGCGAAAGACAGTCGAAATTGCGAAAGCAGCAGTGGACAAAGCGAGTCTCCGGGGAACTCCAGATCCGCCCGAATCTGTGGCTCTAACGTCGGCGGATCTTGCGGAACGGCTCGATACGGAAAAGTTGTTGATTGCGACGGCGCTTATCCAAGGTGGTTCGAAGACGGATATGGCTTCCCGCCTCGGTATGTCCCGCGCAACGTTCTACCGAAAATGCGAAGAATTGCGCCGTCACTTGGCTCCGTTACTTGAAACGGGGGGGCCGGAGGACTTGGCCTGAGACAAGAAACGGATACGCCTCTCGGTGTCGCGGGGACGCCGAGAGGCATATTGGGATTGCAATTCATGACGAACCGAGCGGGCCTGGCCGAGACCGTTTCGTCATGGCGAGCACCTGTCAACGCCATACGGGGGCGTAGATCCGGCGTTGGGTCGCCCAGGATCTTTCGAACGCGGCGGCGCTGTACTGAATCATCGCTCCGCTTTTGCTTCCGGGATCGTGCAGAATGATCTTCCCATCGCGGGCATTC
>REEF01000472.1 GCA_007695205.1 Planctomycetaceae bacterium | reverse complement strand
GACGCGTTCTACCGGCTGTTGGCGCGGGTCTGTCATCGCGGAGATTTCCCCTTTGGGGTCCTGCCCGGTCCGCCCAGGATCTCGCTGGCGATCTTCGTGCACCGGGTGGACGACCTGTCGCCGGGGCTGTACTTGTTGGTTCGCAACCCGCAGCACGAGCCAGCGCTGCGCCAAGCGGTCAAGGACGAATTCCGCTGGCAGCGGCCGCCGGGCTGCCCGAACGATCTGCCGCTGTGGTGTCTAGTCCAGGCCGATTGTCGCCAAGCCGCCCAGACGATCAGTTGCCAACAAGCAATCGCTTCGGAAGGCATCTTTGCTTTGGGCATGATCGCCGACTTCGAAGCCTCGCTCCAGCAGCATGGATCCTGGTTCTACCCGCGGCTGTTCTGGGAGACCGGTTTGATCGGCCAACTGCTGTACCTGGAAGCCGAAGCGGCGGGCATCCGCGGCACGGGCATCGGCTGCTTCTTCGACGACGTGATGCACGAACTGCTGGGGATGACGGGGCTGGGATGGCAGAGTCTCTACCATTTCACCGTGGGCGGACCGGTCGAGGACTTACGGTTGCAGACCTTGCCGCCGTACGCGGTGGGTTGAATCGGCCCCGTTGCGTTGGAGTTCACGCTTCAGCGAGTGGGTGGGGTGGTCTGCGATGGGGGTACACGCTGAAGCGCGAAGTCCAACGCCGGGCAGCATTCGCCGGTCGAGGGGAACTCACGGGTTCCGGCCAAAGGCCATGATGGTGATGTCATCGCTTTGAGGGTAGCCTTGGGCGTGATGGCGGACATCTTCCAACAGCAGCTTGCCCATCTGCTGAGCTTCGGGCGGCCCGTTCTTGACGAAGTCCCACACTCGTTGGCTACCGTACAGTTCGCCCTCGGGGTTCATCGCCTCGTCGACACCATCGGTGTACATGACGATTAAGTCGCCGGGCCCCAGCTTACAGGCTTGGGCTTCGTAGGGATAATCGTCCACGACACAGATGGGTGGCCCTGACAGTTCTTCGTCGAACTTCTCCATGGTCCCGTCCGCGCGGCGGATAATGGGCGGCATATGCCCTGCGTTCACCAGAACGACTTCGTGGCTTGTGGTGTCGACGATGCACAGGACATGGGTGACGAAGCGGCCTTCGACGTTGCTGTCGCACATGTGTTCGTTGATCGCGCAGATGGCTTCGACCACGTCATGCACGTGACGGATGGTGCTTTGCACGCAGCTATCCATGCGGGACATGATCAGCGCGCCGGGAACTCCCTTTCCTGCCACGTCGCCAAACGACAAGCAGATCTTGCCATCCGGCAACTCGAAGCAGTCGTACATATCACCCCCGACAGCCTGTGCCGAATCGTACGAGGCGAAAAACTGGTAGCCTTCGACCTTGGGCAATTCGGTGGGCAAGAGCGCTCGCTGAACGCTTCTGGCGATATCCATCTCGGCGTCCTGCTTTTGTTTCTCGGCATAGACTTGCACCAGTTGCGCGTTTTCGTAGGCCAACGATGCCTGGCCCGCCACGGTCATCAGAATATCCAGATCGTCGTGAGTGAACTGTCCCAGCGTGTTTTGCGAGTCGATACTCAGGATGCCCAGAACTTGGCCGTTCGAACCCAACAGGGGGACGCACATCATCGAGCGGATATTGATGTCGGCGATCGATTCACTGTTGCTGAACGCCGAATCCATGGAGGCATCTGCGGAGAGAATCCCGGTCTTTTCGGCCAGTACCTTATCGATGATGGTCCGACTGAGCCGCACCGTGCTGTCTTCGTCCTTGCGCCGATGCCGCATGGCTCGAGGAACAAGCTGGTCGGTTTTCTCGTCTTTCAGCAGAATACAGCCGCGATCGGCACACCGGAAGATCCCGAACAGACTGTCCAGGATCTTGGGCAGCAAGGCGGATAAATCCACGGTCCCGGCCAGATTATTGCTGATCTCGAGGACCGCCTTCAGTTTGGCTTCAGGATTGACTTCCAGAAGCCCGAAACGTCCCGCCGTCGCCATTTTGTCGGTGATGGTTGGCTCGTTCGCCTCGTCGATGTCCACCATGGCCAAGTTCGGCTGTTCCGTTTCCTGGGACTCGGCTGCGATCGCCGGCGACGTCGGCTCGGCCTTGGCCGTTGACGGAGCGGCTGGGGCGAGGAACCGGGCCGTGGTGCTGCCGAACTGAAGGGTATCGTCGTGGTGCAATTCGACGCTACCGTCGATTCGCTGATCGTTGACGAACGTTCCGTTGCGGCTACCGACATCTTCCAGCACAAAAAGGCCGTCCTTGCCTTGAATCTGGGCGTGTCGTCCGGACACGCTGGGCGCGGCGATCGTGATCGCACAATCCGGATGCCGTCCGATCAACATCGGCTCGTCGGCCAATGGATATTCCGTCTCGTTCCCATCGATGAGGATGACCAATGCTGCCATGAAGATCTCCTTCTGACCGGCTGACCTACGCCCAGACTTAACCCCAACGTTGCCTAAAGTTCCCTCGCAGGACGGATTGCCAATCCGTCCTACTTTTTGTGCAACCATGGGGTTAAATGATGTGACATCTTACGATTGTGGATCAGAAACCCGTAATCGGGTACGAGATATCAGCGTCGGCTGTCGGCCGCCTTTTGTCAACCCGTTTCAAGCGGATTCTTATTCCGGTTGATGCAACGGCGGCGACGGTTCTGGCGGTACGGGGATGGGTGTCATGAACGGATCGTCGTCGACCATCTCCAGCATCGGACTTGTCGTTGTGCTGAAGGCCGCGAGCGACGCACCGCATGCGTCCTGGTGTTCTGCCAGGACGACATGGCTGTATTCCAACAACGTTCCTTTTTCGAATTCGACGTTCTTTTGTGCGATCGCGTATTCGACCAACGCACGATGGTAGCGGGCATCCGCATCACAGTAACGCCGCTCGGCGTCGATCAGTTGGTCCAGATTCACAGGCAGACGCTGCTGGAGCTTGTCTCGCAGGATCTCGACTTGAGTTTTGGCTGCCAAGCGGCTGTTGAAGGTGATCTGCAGGATTTCGTACGCTCGATAAACATCGGCGACGGCATTGCTCAGGTCGTGATGGATCTGCCGTTGCTGTTCGTCCAGGACCGCCCGCTCGCGGGCCAGCAGCAGTTGGGCATTGCGGACGGCGGCATGAGCTTGGCGAAACCCTACCGGCATGGAAAGCTCGCCGCCGACCATGTATTCGTGGAACCCACCGCCGAACAAGTTATCCAACGAACTGTTACCAAAGACCTGGTCCGCCGGATCGTTGGGATCCGTCTCGGAACTGGCGGCCCAGTATTGGCCCAGTCCTCGAGTTCGGAAACGACCGACCACGTCGAACCGCGGCAGCAGGAAGTTGCGGCTGGCGACCAGTTCCAGTTCCCGGCGTCGGACCTGGATTCGCTGTCGCTTCAGCTCTTCACGGGCAGCGATGCTGGTCGCGATCAATGACGACCACTCGTAGCTTATCGGCGCCAAACTGGGTTCCGAAGACGGTCGGATCAGACGGCCATCGTTGATATCCAGGCCCAAGATCATTCGCAGCCGGCGCTCGGCCACGTGGACGCCGCCTTCGCCGCGGAAGGTACCGCCGCTGCTGCCGTTGAAAACGCTGGTACGATCCACCAAACGCCCGGTCAGTGCGTTTTTGACTTCCTCGTCGAAGCGATAGAATTGTTCGCGGAACTGAGCTTCCCGTTCCGCTTCGCCCCCGGGTTGACCGGATTCCATCATGCCGTAGACAGCTCGCCACGTCTCCAGGCTACGGTTGCGGGCTTCGATCTTGGCATGCAAATCGCGGTAGGCAAAGTACAGATCCCAGTAAGCGTTGGTCACGTTGCTCAGAAGGTCACGCACTGCCAAGCGAAAGTCGATCAGGCTGACATCCGTATTCAACCGGGCGATCATCACGCCGTTGAAATTCCCCGGGGTTCCGCGGGGCCCGGCGATCCGGTTGAAGTCCGTACCGCTGCCCTGGAGCAGGGGATGCCGCAGCTCGGTCTCCAGGATCGTATCGTAGGTAAACGGGAACCGGTTCGCGATGGCATTGTTCGCATCGTAGATCAGGTTGCCTCGCAGGAACATCTGCGTTCCCGTGGCCGCTCGTTTGCTCAGCTCCGTCTGTTGCAGCACCAGATCTTGCTGCAGAATTCTGGTCCCGCCCATGGTGAAGAAATTATTGAGCATACGATGGTTGTATTCGTAAAACAGCCCGGTGCGAAACTCTGCGTCGAACGCAGCCAGAGCCGCTTCCATTCCCTCCCGCGGATCGCTGGCCTCGATCGCCGGCCCCAGATTGGTACGCACCATGGCGGGCGAGCGGATCAGGGCTCCCCCCAGATCGCGAATTACCGGTGAGTGGGTGAGTGCCAGTTGGCCAGTTGGACGGCTTCATCCCAAGGCAGATCCCACCATTGATCGGGCACGCTACTGTCCCGCACGGTCCGTGGCGGAGTCACGCTGGATGCGGCACCCGTGGCGATGGGGTTCAGCTCGGGCTGCGGCATTTCTCTGGCTAAAGCTCGGTAATGCACCAAGTCCGAGTCGAATTGCATCGAGCGATCATGGAACATGCATCCGGCAACTGCCAGCAGGATGGAAAGGATCAGAAGCCGGGTGAAGACGGTAGGCATAGCTTGCGGTGGGGGCAGGATGACATCAAGTCGGTTCT
>REEF01001004.1 GCA_007695205.1 Planctomycetaceae bacterium | reverse complement strand
GACCGAGTTCTGCTGGATGCGTATACGCTGGACGGAGACCATCTGTGGCGGATCGACCTGGGCTCGAATATCCGAGCGGGTGCTCATTACACTCAGTTCATGGTCTACGATTTCGACGGGAACGGCCGTGCAGAGCTGATGGTGAAAACGGCTCCGGGAACCCGAGACGGAACCGGCAGGTTCCTCAGCCAAGGTCCGGCGGCCCATGCGGATCACCAGCGGCAGTACCGCAATCGACACGGCTACATCCTGGATGGCCCCGAATACCTGACCGTGTTCGATGGGCGGACGGGCGCCGAGTTGGCAACGGTGGACTATGTTCCCGCTCGAGGCCAGGTGTCGGCTTGGGGCGATGACTACGGCAACCGAGTCGATCGGTTCCTGGCGGCGGTCGCCTATGTGGACGGCCAGCGGCCCAGCGCTATCTTCTGCCGAGGCTACTATACCCGGATGGTCTTGGTTGCCTGGGACTGGCGCGAGGGCCAGTTGACGCGCCGCTGGACCTTCGATACCGATCACCAACCTTACAACCACCGAAGATGGCGGGGACAGGGAAACCATCAACTGGCGGTGGTGGATGCCAATCATGACGGCAGGCACGATATCGTTTACGGGTCCGCGGTGATTGCCAGCGATGGGCAAGGAATGCACAGTACCGGCTACGGCCACGGGGACGCGCTGCACGCCACGCACATGGTCAAGGACGACCCGATCCCCAAGATCTTTATGCCCCACGAAGTGGGCCATTATGGTGTCACTCTCCGGCACGCCGATACGGGTGAATTTCTGTTTGACGTGCGGAAGGACGGGGACATTGGACGAGGGGTGGCGGCAGAACTGGATCCCGGAAGTGCCGGGGTTCAAGTTCTGGGCCGCTTCCCGACTGGGACTGTTTGACTTGCAGGGTCAGGTGGTGGGCAGGATTCCGAATTCCATCAACCATGTGATTTGGTGGGACGGGAATTATCCAGGGAACTACTCGATCGGAATCAGATCACCAAATGGAACGTGAAGCAACAACGGGGTACCCAATTGTTGGATGCCGAGGGTGCCCTGTCGATCAACGGCACCAAGGCGAACCCCAACCTGCAAGTCGATCTGTTCGGCGACTGGCGAGAAGAGGTGATCTTTCGGACCGACGATCATCGGCACTTGCGGGTGTATACCACGACCATGCCCACATCGCACCGGCTGGTGACCCTGATGCATGACCCGGTGTACCGAGTGGCGATCGCCTGGCAGAATACGGCTTACAACCAACCGCCCCATCCCGGATACTACATCGCATCGGATATGGATTTTCCCCCACCCGCGTTGAACATCCGGGTAACGCCCGCAGCTTCAAGCCGTCGCTCGGTCGCCGTTGAATAAGGAGGCATCCACCATGAAAACACTCGCCACCATCGCGGTCACGCTGGGCCTTGCCATGACCGCGACGGCCGTCCAGCCGCCTAATGTGGTCCTGATGGTCGCCGATGATCTGGGTTACGGCGACTTGGGATGCTACGGAAACCCGGCGGTGAAGACACCGAACTTGGACCGCATGGCGGCCGAGGGCCTGCGATTCACCGATTTCTACGCTAATGGCCCGATGTGTTCGCCCACCCGAGCCGCGTTGTTGACCGGCCGTTACCAGCAACGAGTTGGCGTGACCCGGGTGGGCGATGTGTTGAATCCGGGGGAAATCGTGATCGCCCAGCGCCTGCGCGAGCAGGCCGGCTATGCCACCGGCTACTTCGGAAAGTGGCACGTGTCGGGTCATTACCACGACGAATCGATGCGTCGCGAGCGGATGCCGATCGATCATGGGTTCGACCAGTTTCGCGGGCTGATGGGCGGGTTCATCGATTTTCAAAACTACCTGCATGACCGCGGTGAATTGGACTGGTGGCATAACCGCGAACTGGTGCCGGACGACAAGGGCTACGCGACTCATATCCTGACCGACCACGCCGTGGATTTCATCCAAAGCCATTCGGGCCAACGGCCCTTTTTCGTCGTGCTTGCGATGCCGGACATTCATTTTCCGTGGATGACGCCTGATGACCCGCCGTACTATCAGCCCGGAAGACGCATGGTGAATTTCGATTCCGAACACAACCGGCTGGGGCCCCACGCGGGGTCCGATCGTCTGCAAGCGGCCGTCCATCGCATGATCGAAGAAACCGACCTCGCTACGGGTCGGATCCTCGATACGTTGCGTCACCTGAACGTGGCCGAAAACACGCTGGTCTTTTTCGTCTCGGACAATGGCGGGATCGTCTCGTATCAGGGACGGTATGAAGGCCAGATTTCCAACAACGGCCCACTGCGAGGCGAAAAGGCCACGCTGTACGAAGGCGGGATCCGAGTACCGGCGATCGCCTGGCGACCTGGCACGGTGCCCGCCGGCGCGGTGACCCACGAGCGCGGCATGACGTTCGATCTGTTCCCGACGCTGCTGGAACTGGCGGGCTTGCAGATTCCGGCACCCGACAGCCCCCATGCGTTGGATGGCATCAGCTTGGTATCCTTGCTGCATCAAGGAATCCCTCTGCTGGATCGTCCGCTTTTCTGGGGATTCGGAAATCAAAGTGCTATGCGGCAAGGCTCGTGGAAATTCTTGCAGCGCGGCTCAGCGCCCCCCGCCTTGTTCAACCTGGAGACGGACCCGGGCGAAAGCCGCAACTTGGCAGAGAAGTATCCGGAACGGACAACGAACATGAACGCCGCATGGGAGCACTGGAAACGAGACGTGTCGTCCGCACGTTCGGACAATCGATAGAAATCGCGTTACCCACAGGGATTCGACACCGTTCGCAAGGGAGGATCGACATGAACAGATTCGGCAAGACGAGGACGCTTTCCGCTTGGGGGATGCTGGTTGCGAGTTGGATGGCGACGGGCCTGATCCAAGCGTCGCCTCGCGCCGTGATCGAGGTCTGCGAAGAAGCGGACGCTCAGGTGATGTGGTTTCGGCCGAATGCGATGCTGTTCACCGACCGCAATTACCGGCTGGCCGAGTGCCCGCCGGCTTTGCAGGGGGAACGCTTCTTGCGAAGCTCGATCGATTCCACGCGGTTCGACGTGGTGCAAGACGGCCGCTTGATCGTGCTGACGCCGCATTCGATTCCCGGTGCGGCGTCTCAGGTCGAAACGCTCGAGGCCCAGGGGTTTGTGCAGACCGAGCAGGATCTGTTCCAGTTGTTCGGCAGCAATGCGATCGATCGGGTGCTGGTCTACCAAAAGGAAGTGGCGGCGGGCGAATCCTACCAGTTTGCAAAATGGGTCGTGGTGCTGGGGTTCGAAGACGCTCGAGCCGCTCAAGACCCGACTCGGGCGGCCGAGGACAAACCCTACCACGTCTACCCTGTCGATATCCCGAACACGGGTATTCTGTTCGTGGATCAGCAAAAAGACAATCGTTCCGGACACGGAGGCATTACGCTGACCGAGTGCACCAACGGCGATATCCTGGCATTTTACAGTGTGACGTGGGCAGAGAACTGGGGAGGGCACAGCGTGGCAGGATGGTCCGAATACCGTCGTTCGACCGATGGCGGACTGACTTGGGGCGAACCGGTCGTTTTCGACTATTCCAGGCGGATGTGGGACCGTGGCGATGTATTTTCCGCTCTGGTGTTTTCTGTGATCACAGCGCCCGACGGGACGTTGATCGCCACCTTGATGCGTTATGCGAACGCCCGCTGGGAAAAACAAGAGGCACCCGTCTATTTTCTGAGCGACGATCATGGACGCACATGGAACGGTCCGCACCTGTTCGACGAAGCCGCCACCGTCCATGATATCTCGATGACGCTGAACACCTCGTTCGTTCACGACGACCAGGTCTTTCTCGTGTTCCGCGGCGGCACGTCGAACATGAGCCCTGGTGGACCGCACACCTTGTGGGTTTCCGAGGACAACGGGCAATCCTTCCAGCGACGAAGCGTGTTGCCTTTCGAAGACGCCGATTACTACTGGGCCGCCGGCGCACTGGACGACGGTCAGATCATCGTCTATACCTATCAGGCCCATCATCGTCGAGACGATCCAACCGCAGAGCAAAACATCCCCTACGTGATCAGTACCGATGGCGGACATACCTGGTCGGATGTGCGGACCAGCCACTTTGCCAAAGGCATCCGCAACATGCAGTTGTCCGAAAAACTGGGCGAGTGGTACTTCATCCACGGGCGAAGCGGCAGCTACCAACGCGATCTGGTCGGCGACGATCCCGGTCCCGGGAACTTCGTGCTGTACTCGTCCACCGATGGCATCCATTGGGACGAAGGGATTGTGCTGATGAGCCGACTGCAGACGCCGGGTGGGGGCGATTGCTACTCGGCCAACGAGATCATCGGCAAATACGATCCCGAAACGCCGAAACGGCTTCTGATCCATGCCGATGTCAGCTATGCTGGAGCAAGAACCAACATGCACCACTGGTGGGTGCTACCCTGGCCGAAGAAACCGTCAGTCCTTAACGAAGCATCGATTCGCTGAACTGCGATCCGATGGAAAATCCGAATCTCGCAATCCGAAATCCCCAAGAGACTCAACACCCGAAAGAGAAGTATTCAAGACGTGTTCTCGCCTGGCATCGACGGAAAGGACGGAAGGCAAGATGAATTCAAACACCTGAGCGTGGGCAAGATAATCGATAGTGGTTTGGTCGCGGTATTTGATAGGGCGTG
>REEF01000959.1 GCA_007695205.1 Planctomycetaceae bacterium | reverse complement strand
CATCGGGGCCGATGGACCGAAGCGTCAACGTGTAGTTGATCGGCCCCCGTTCAATTCTTTATCGAACCAAGCGTAGCTCGTCTCGTCATTACGCTCGCTCACCTGAATATAACGCTCGGATCGAGCCGCTGCAATTCACTGCTTCATGGGTGCTTCCAGAGTAAGAGACAAAAAAAGCCCAGGAGGGTCGAGGCCCTCCTGAGCTTGGAATTCCGCGCGCCAGTTGTCTGAACCAGTGGTTACGGCAGGATGACGGCGTCGATCACATGAATCACGCCGTTGCTGGTCACGATGTCGGTCTTGATGACGTTCGCCTTGTCCACCTTTACGCCACCGTCGGCAACGGTGATCGTCACTTCCTTGCCCTGAACGGTCTTCGCCTTGGACAGCTTGACGACATCAGCGGCCATAACCTTGCCGGGCACCACGTGGTACGTCAGCACGGCGATCAGCTTCTCTTTGTTCTCCGGCTTCAACAGCGTCGCGACCGTGCCCTCCGGCAGTTTGCCGAAAGCTTCGTCGGTCGGAGCGAATACCGTGAACGGGCCTTCCCCCTTGAGCGTCTCGACCAGCCCAGCCGCCTGGACGGCCGCGACCAGCGTCGAAAACTGCTTGGCGCCCACCGCCGTATCGACGATGTCCTTCTCCGCAGCTTGCAACGGAGCCGTCGAAACAACGACCAAACCCAAAACCAAAGCGATTGAGATACCACGAACCATTTTCGTCCTCCTGATTGGAAACAAATGGGAAACAAACTGGCAACGACAGACGGCGAGTAACATCTCGCCAAAACATTTTTTGTCGTGTGTCGCCTAGAGTTTAGAGGCATGCAAAGTGGGATTCGCAACTTTTTTTTGGCAAACAGTCCGGAATCGTCCGAGGCTTCCTTGCCAACTGGGACTGGACGAAAAGGTCCGCTGATCGCATAATCAGAGGCTATGCGCGACTACCAACGAGAAAACTTGAGTCACGATCCAGTCCATGGGTACATCCCGTTCACGTCCGATGCGGATGCGGCGACCGGCGAGACTTCGGAACGCCAGATCATCGACCATCCGTGGGTCCAGCGGATGCGTTATATCCACCAGTTGCAGACGGCCTGGTGGGTCTACCCGACAGCCGAACACACTCGATTCCCGCATGTCATCGGCGCGATGCACATGGGTAGCCAAGCCATGGCGGTGCTGTACGACAGCCTGTGCGACACCTGTGCGGATGTGCCCAGCCGCGGGTATGTCGAAAGCCTGATGCGGATGGCCGGGCTGTTGCACGATGTGGGACACGGCCCGTTCGGTCACTTTTTCGACGAACACTTCCTGCAAGGTTACGGGCTGACCCACGAAACGCTGGGCGCGGCCATCATCCGCGGTCCCTTGGGGGATTTGTTACGTGGCTTGCGGCGTACACCCAACCATGCGTTGGCCGCCGACGAACGTCTGGATCCCGACCAGGTCGCCTGGCTGATCACACGGCCGCGCGACGACGATCCGTCGGATCGGCCGAAATGGTTGCGGTGGTTACGCAGCCTGATGAGCGGCATCTATACGATCGACAACATGGATTTTGTGCTGCGCGATGCGTACATGACCGGATACAGCCAGCGGGCGTTCGACCTGGATCGATTGCTGCACTACAGCTTCTTTTCGCCGGCCGGGCTGACGATCTACGACCGAGGCATGGATGCGCTGCTGCGGTTCATGAGCGCGCGGGCCGAGCTTTTTCGGTCGGTCTACTTCCATCGGACGGTGCGGGCCATCGATCTGACGCTGGCCGACTTGTTCGCCGAAAGCAAACAGTACCTGTTCCCCGGCAACCCGCTGGAGGATTTAACCCGCTACCTGCACTTCACCGAATCCTCGCTGCTGGTGGATGTCGCCCGCTGGCCGTACCAGCAGGACGATCGGCAGCGGGCGTTGGGCAAAGCCTGGCAGCGGTTGTTGAGCCGCCAGTTGGCCTGGGTGATGGTCTGCCAACGGAACTTGGTCTTCGCCGAAGACGATGCCGAACGCAGCAGCGTTTTCAGCGACGCGGAGCTCGCCGAGCGGATGATCCGCCGCCATCTGCCGGCCGAATTGGCCGAATTGCCGTTCCGAGTCGATGTGGCTCGAGCGATCTTCCGGCCGCACACTCGCGGGCCGGTGGCCAATCAAAACTTCCTGTTCGATTCGGCGCGCCGATCCGTCCGCCCCTTGACCGCTTATCAGTTGTTCCAGCGGTTGCCGGTCAGCCAGCGGATCTGTCGCGTGTATGCCCGATCGCTGGAACATGCCGATGACCTGGCCAGTGCACTCGACCGTCTGCTGGGCGGCGACTCGGACGACGACCTGACCAACATGTAACCCCCGGTGGATCGTCGAAGGCACCTTGTCAACGGTCGGTTCGCGTGAAAAGATAACGGCCTGACTATAAATGAGGAGACGAATGTCATGTTTCTGGGATTTGGAGAGATTATGGCTCGCTTTGCCCCCCAAGGCTCCCGCCGCTGGCGCCAGACGCTGCCGGGGCCGGTTGAAGTGAGCTGGGGCGGCGGCGAGGCGAATGTGTGCGCTTCGCTGGCCATGTTCGGCCAACCGGTCCGCTACCTGACCGCGCTGCCCAAACACCCGATTTCCGAAAGCCTGGTGGCAACGCTGCGGGGACTGGGGATCGATACGGGATCGATCCTGTGGCGCAAGTCCGGACGGCTGGGACTGTATTTCGTGGAATCCGGAGCCAATCAACGAGGATCGACGGTCGTCTACGATCGCAGTGATTCGGCCATCAGTCTGGCCGGACCGGAAGAATACGATTGGGACCGAGCGCTGCAGGATGTGCACTGGGTGCACGTGACCGGCATCACGCCCTCGATCAGCCAACAGGCGTATCAGGCCAACCTGGAACTGGTTCGTCGAGCCAAGCAGGCTGGCGCTGCGGTCTCGTGCGACTTGAACTTCCGCAAAAAGCTGTGGAACTGGCGGCCCGGAACGGATCGACGCGAACTGGCTGGCGAATGCATGTCCGAAGTCCTGCAGCACGTGGATCTGGTGATCGGCAACGAGGAAGACGCGGCCGACGTGCTGGGCATCCACGCCTCGGGGACGGATGTCGAACAAGGCCGGATCGACGCGGCAGCGTACGAACAAGTGGCCCGCGAGATCATCAAGCGGTTTCCCCACGTCTCCCGAGTGGCGATCACCTTGCGCGAAAGCATCTCGGCCAACCACAACAATTGGGGCGCCATGCTGTTCGACGCAGCCCAAGATCGATCGTTCTTCGCTCCCCTGGACGAAAACGGTGATTACCGGCCCTACGAGATCCGCCATATCGTCGACCGTGTCGGCGCCGGCGATTCGTTTGGCGCCGGGTTGCTGTATGCCCTGAACTCCGAAGATTGGCGGCAACCGGACCGGGCGATCGTGTTCGCCGTCGCGGCAAGCTGCCTGAAGCATTCGATCCACGGCGATTTTAACTACATCACGGTCGCGGAAGCGGCCGCTCTGGCTGGTGGAAACGCCACCGGGCGCGTCCAGCGATAGATCCTCTTCAAACTCAGCAAAACGTGAGAACCATGCCCTCGGACCACTACGAAAACCCGCTGATCACCCGTTACGCTTCGAAGCAGATGAGTCAGCTTTGGAGCGATCAGAAGAAGTTTACGACCTGGCGCCGGCTGTGGGTCGCGCTGGCCGAAGCAGAACAGGAATTGGGCTTGCCCGTCTCGGACGACCAGATCGCAGAACTCAAGGCACACGTCGACGACATCGATATGGAAACGGCCAACCGCTACGAACGCCAGTTCCGCCACGATGTCATGGCGCATGTGCACACCTACGGGGACGCCTGCCCGACGGCGGCCCCGATCATCCATCTGGGCGCGACCAGTTGCTTCGTGACCGATAATACCGACCTGATCCTGCTCCGCCAGTCGCTGCAGTTGACCGCCCAACGCCTGGCCGCTGTGATCGATCGGCTCGCTCGCTTTGCCCAACAGCATCGGGACTTGGCCTGCCTGGGGTTCACCCATCTCCAGCCCGCTCAACCGACCACGATCGGCAAACGGGCCTGTTTATGGGCCTATGACCTGGCGATGGATTTGGCCGAAGTCGAACATCGGATCGAACGGTTGAAAGCCCGCAGCATCAAGGGCACCACGGGCACGCAGGCCAGCTTTCTGGAGCTGCTGGCCGGAGATCATGACAAGGTGAAACGGCTGGAACACCGAGTTGCCGAGAAGATCGGTTTCCAAGCCACCTACGCGGTCACCGGCCAGACCTACTCGCGAAAGATCGATGCCCAGATCGTCGACGTGTTGTCCGGCATCGCCCAATCGGCTCATAAAATGGCGACGGACCTGCGGATTCTGGCCAGTCGCAAAGAGGTGGAGGAACCGTTCGAAACGTCGCAGATCGGATCGTCGGCCATGGCCTACAAGCGAAACCCGATGCGCAGCGAACGTATCTGCTCGCTGGCACGATTTGCGATCAGCCTACAATCCAGCACGGCCAATACCCTGGCCACTCAGTGGATGGAACGGACGCTGGACGATAGCGCCAATCGCCGTCTGGTCCTGCCCCAGGCGTTCCTGGCCGTCGATGCCGTCCTGGTGCTCTGTCAGAACATCGCGTCGGGATTGGTCGTCTACCCGAACGTCATCGCCCGGCATCTGAACGAGGAGTTACCGTTCATGGCCAGCGAGAACCT
>REEF01000724.1 GCA_007695205.1 Planctomycetaceae bacterium | reverse complement strand
CGTCCCCATGCAAGGCTACCTTCAATGACAAGAAACTTCTGGCCGGGTGCTTATTTGGTTGCTGCGTCTGCAGACCGCCCGGAATCGCAGCCAACAGATCCCCCAGCCTCAAAAAAGGGACTCAACCGTTGACGAGTTTCTTGGGAGCCCAGCGATTTCTTTCCGAACCCCATGGCAGCACCTGCTTCGATCGCCTTTTGTTGAAAATCGTCCAAATCCGAAATCAGCATGGCGGGAGTCGCAGACAGTTGCGGATCGGCCTTGATTCTCGAGATCAGTTCCAATCCATCGCCTCGATCGCGATGAAAGACTCGATTGACCAAGACTAAGTCGAAGGCACCATTGCGGAGCAAGTCGAGTGCACCTTCTTGGTCATGCACCCGGACCACGGAGGCGTCGAAATTAGTTTCGATCAAGTGTTTGATATTTCCGTGGTCCATGGAGCAGTTGCCCACGTCCAAAACTTGCTTCGTCATCGTACCATCTCCTCACGCCCAACGGTGCGTTGCAAAAACCAACCCCAAAGTAGCTGGGGCTCGATTCCTCGGTGAATTCTTTCCACCAAGTCCAGTTGCTGCAACCCCCCGTTATGCATGGCTACCATCGTGCGATTCGCTTTACGACCAAAGTGTTCGAGCGGCGAACGGTCCGTTCCACCGCTAGACCATCTTGATCGGTCGGCTTACATTGAGACCGATACGCAATGGCAAACATGGCGGAGTTTTGGGTATGGAACGCTGGGATTTAAACGCCGAAGACAAGCGAGTAGCCGAACAGGTGCTGGGCTACCTCAATTTCTCGTCCGGCTCGCCCGACCCACGTTTCCTGAAGGGGATGGACCATTTGTTCCAATCGGCGTCGACGTTCGGGCCGGCCGTACCCGTCTGGAAACGAGTGCTGGACGCACTGCAGGGTGATTTGACTCGTCTGGCGACCGAATCTTCCACTTTTCGAGATGTCGATCAGGCTCGCGGTGTCTTGATGCTGGTTCACGATACGGTTTTGCCAGGTTATCTGGAGTTTCATCGGGACCTGTTGTTTCATCAGACCGGAGCGGCATTGTTCAATTCGTTTTTTGTGGGTCGTGTCTGCGAAGCCGTTCTGATGCAAGGTTCGCCGTGGGACGATACGCAGCGAATTGCATCCGGATCGATCCGGATGCTGAACGATTACATCGGCCATCGTCCTGTCGCCGTACTGGAATCCCAGAAGATCGAACCCTATGCGCACGAGTGGGTCCGACCCATTCCTTTATACGTCCGCGAAGCGGGAACGGCGGAGGGCAGCTACAAAGAGGTGATCGAGATCGCTTTGCGGCTGTTGGCCGAGACTAGCGAACAGATCCTGCGCGACGCCTGCTTTGATCTGGACCAGATGGACGAATTGGCGCTGGATCCGCGGGCTTACGATTTCGATCATCCGGTGAATAAGCGTCCGAACTATCATTTTGGCCAGTGGGATCCCCATTCGATCGACAATCGGGGCCAGTATCGCCGATACGTGGCGCAACAAGTCACCCTCGAAGCATTGACTTCGCGGATCGAGACGTGTTCCGACGCACCGCGAGACGAACTGGTGATCGAGGCGGCTGCGGTGCTGGCGGGCACCATCATCATGTCGACGGGAATCAGCGGATCAGGACCGGGCACCCATGATTCCTCGGTGACCTTGTCGAACCTGTTGCCGAGAATCGCCGCATATCGGGATCTTTTTTATGAGCGGTTATTGGCTCGCATCCAGGGCAAGCACGGCCAGCGACTGCGGCGCGAAGCCCGTCAACGTCGTCAGCCTTTCGGCGGGGCTCGGCAGCACTTGAACGGCGAATTGGCCCGTCGTCGAGCGGCTCAATTGGAGCATGTCCATCTGGCGGCCATTTTCGCGCGCATGGGATATGCCGAAGCGGCCGTCCAGCAAGCCGATGTGGTCCCGGCCGCGTCGGCGCGCATGCTGTGTCAGATCGATTGCCGTCTGACCGAAGGCGATCTTGCGTTGAACGAAGGCGACTTGAATCGTGGTGCCCAATTGCTGGACGAGATCATGGACTGGATTCGGCGAGGCATCCAATGCGGCGCGATCGTGGATCCGTGGAACATTTTGGGATTCGACGGCAATTTCAGCCTGTTTCCGGCCATGGAGAACAGCGTTCGCGATCATCGGGTGGATGAACTGGTGACGCTGATGGAGCAGGTATTCGGGTTGTATTCACGTTTGTGGAGCGAAGCGGCGGCCAGGAACGACGGAGCGTTATGCGAGCAGGTAGCGGCTCGGTTTCGAGCGACGGCCACCTGGTGGCGTCAGTATGCGGCTCACGAGGTATCCAGTGTCGACGCGATCGATGTCGATGAAGCGTACCAGTCGGCGGAACGAGTCGGCAACGCGCTGAATCTGTGGCATCAGGGCGGGGCCGCGGCGGCCGACGTGGGGTTCTGGGCTCCGCATGCCGAGATGTTCGATTCCCCCAAGGCCTATGGGCTGGTGATCGCCAATCTGTTGGAGCGAGGTGGCTTGGTAACATCGATGGCCCTGATGATGCATTGGTTGGAACAGGCGTCGCGCATCGGTCTGGAAAAGGGGGACACCTCCTTTTTCGAACTGGCCGAACATTGGACGTACGATCTGCGTCGGCGCGCCCAGTCGGCGGCCGATGGCGACCAGCCCATTGACGCCTGGAACATGATCTGCAAGTTCCTGGATCGTCTGGAGGCCAATGCCGACCAATATTGGGAGGTTCCTCGATTCGAACTGGCTCAGCGACGGCCACGCGCTGGACGCGACGACTTGGAGCACATGCTGGACGATGACTTGGAGGAAGACGAATCGCATGACGAGCTGTTCGCGGCCGCTTGGGAGGATGTGGTCTACAAGGACACGACCGATGATGGTATCGACAGCCAACTGATCGAAGAAGGTCCCATCGGGGACGATGAATTATTTGCTGAGTCCAAGCGGTTGAGCGAGCGTTTGGCGTTTTTAAGCCTCGTGGCCCGGCTCTGGCAATTGGCCGTCACCTGTCCCTCCGCGTCGGGCGCGACCGGTGTGGATGACCAACGGCGCGAGATCGTCGAACGTTGGATTCGTCAGGCGTTGACATATCGAAGCCAGCTTCGCGAGCTGATCGGCCAGATCGCGGCGTTCCGGTTACTGGCTCCCAGCAGCGATCATGATTCCATGGTGGAATACGACCGGATCCGCATGCTGAAAGAGACGTTGCTGGAAAACGCCATCGCGTCGAACGTGGATATCTCGGACGCCTGTCGCGTGCTGGCCGCGACCGCTTTACCCGAACGGGATTCGGCAGCGATTGGGGAACTGGATGATCGATACGGCGAAGACGACTTGAAATCGTTGCCCGTTTTGGCTGCCATGTTTCGCGGTGATTCGCAGGCGGTCCAGATGGCTTGGCCATCGTTGGTCGTGAGCCTACGAAGACTGCCGCTGCTATACGTGCCGTTGGCCAAGGGGGGGGACCCGCATCAACTGGTGATGGCCAAGTCGCGACAACACCTGATCCAAACGTTGCTGGCCTGGCTCCCGCGCGTGGGCCTGATCTTCGAGACTTGCCAGTTGATCGAAACCGCGCGGGAGATGGAACGCAAGCATCCCGTCGGTCTGGGAGCGGTCACGGAATTCGACGAGTTGTTTAAGATCGGCTATAAGTCCCTGGTGCGCACGATCATCGAAGCCGCTCAGCAAGGCAAAGATGCCGGCAGCTCGAAGGCAGCTATCCGCAGACGCCAGCACGCCATCGTGGATTGCCTGAAACAACTGACAGAATCCCTGCTGACAAGCTGGTTGGCGCACAGCCGGACGCTACGGTTGTCGGTGCTCGAACGCCTGAAGGACAGGCAAGATTGGCAGGAATTGGTCGAATTTGTCGAGCGGTACGGCAGCGACATCTTCACTCAACGTTTCTTGAATCTGGCGAACTTGCGAGCCATCCTGCATCATGGCCTGCCGCTGTGGCTGGAGCAGTTGCTGGACGACGAGGATTCGCCGCCCGAGTGGCAGATGCTGGACGATCTGCGCAGCGGCCAGCTATCGCCGGAGGTCGCCCAGGAATACCTCATGCTGATCCTGGAAGCCATCGTCGAGAATTATGGCGAGTACCGGGACTATAACAGCATGACCACCCAGTCGGATCGCGGTGAATTGCTGTACATGCTGTTGGATTTCCTGCGGCTTCGAACCCAGTACGACCGCATCTGTTGGCAATTGAAACCCGTGGTATGGGCGCATGAACTGCTTGTGCGTCGCGGCCAGCAACAGGCCGCCGAGATCTGGCGACGTGAGTTCAGCGAACAGACGCGTGAACAGGCCGACCGTCTGCTGAATCGGCTGGCCGTGCTGCAAAGGAAGTACGCGATGCGGATGCCCACCGTCGCCGACCGACTGGGGGAACGTTTCGTTCGTCCCATGGCCATCGATCGCATCCGAGCCCTGGTCGGTCCGGCCATGCAAGAGTGTCGCAGCGGGCGGAAAAAGTGCCCCAGTTTCGAGCTGCTGCAGCAGGAAACCGATCTGTTGACCCGCGAGCCCAGCGGTGTCGGGCTGGATGTCCCCGCGTGGCTGGTGGCGTTGGAAGAAGAGGTCGCCGAAATCCTGCAGCAGGACGCCCAATGGAATCAGGCTCAACAGTTGGAGATCCTGATCCCGCGACAACCATTGGGGCTGTCCGAGGCCCG
>REEF01001003.1 GCA_007695205.1 Planctomycetaceae bacterium | reverse complement strand
CGCCGACATTTTACTGGTAGGAAGTGGCCCTGAATACCCGAGAAAGCGATCTACAGAGGCATTTGCTGGTCCCCACGGAGGTACAGGAATGTGGATGAGTCTTCAAGGGGGTGGTGTTGCGATTCGGGATGGAAAGCAAGCTCTGCAGTCGGGATCGGGAGACGGGTTGCCGGATTGCTGGCAAGAAGGTAGAAGACGGATAGCTGGGAACAAAATTCGGCTTCATGCCGTGTGACCCCCGCGGTCCTATATTCCCGGCTCTTTTTTTGCGCAGGCGGCGGCCGTCAGGCTTCCTCCGGGGAACGAGGGGACTTCCGCTTTTTCCTGATTGGCTTCTTTGGACTTCTGTCTTCGAGCACTTCCGGCTCATCCGCCGCCGGTTCGACTGCGGCCAATTCAGCTTCGATTTCCTCAACAGTCGGCAAGGCGGATTTCAGGCTCGCTGGCAGCGCCCGGGTGAGTTCATAACTCGACACACCGATCGGCTTGTCGATTCCCCGCAGTGCATATTCCGCCAGAACGCGGTCTTTGGTCTGGCACAGGATCAGACCGATGGTCGGTTGATCGGTCGGGTTCCGCAATTGATCATCCACAACGTTGCAGTAGAAGTTCAGTTTGCCAGCGTACTCCGGCTTGAATTTTCCTTTTTTCAGGTCAATCACGACGAAGGCCCGCAACTGCAGATGGTAGAAGAGCAGGTCGAGGTAAAAGTCGTCGTCGCCGACACTGATCGCGTACTGGCGGCCGACAAACGCGAAGCCCTGGCCGAGTTCCAGCAGGAACTTCTCCAGGTGGCGGATGAGGCCGGTTTCCAGTTCCCGCTCGTGGAACGGCTCTTCCAGCGTGAGGAAATCGAAAATATACGGGTCTTTCAGCGTCTGTTGGGCGAGATCGGATTGCGGGCTGGGCAGCAGTTGTTCGAAATTGCTCACCGCCTGCCCCTGTCGGCGGTGGGCGTCTGCGTCGATCATCATCGCCAGCACGTTGCGGCTCCACCCGTTGGCGAGCGTCTGCTGCATGTACCAAGCTCGGACAGACAGATCCTTGACCCGCTGCATGAGCAGCACGTTGTGGGCCCAGGGGATTTGGGCAACCACTGGGTGCCCTTTTCCGCCTGCTTGCATTTGGGCAACTGCCGGTTGCCCAATTAGATCGCGATCCCCTATTCCGGCTGGGTACTCCTGCGCAAACTGGACCATCAATTTGATGTTTCGTTCGGAGAACCCTTTGACTTCCGGGAGTTCGTTTCTCAACTCGCGAGCGAGTCGCGGAATGACGCCCGACCCCCAGCCTTCCCGCTGTTTCCGCTGGTCGATCAAACGGCCGATGTCCCAGTACAGGCGAACCAGTTCAGCATTGGCAGCCAGGATTGCACGGGTCTGAGCGACACGAATCCGGGCCTTCAGATCCTCCAGCAGATCGTGGAAACCGGCGGGAAGGACGCCGCGATCATACTGAGCCGATGCGGGCAGGTTGTCGGTCATACTGGCTCCTTCGGGGAAAATGCGCGACGGGCAAAGTTCTTCAGGGTGGCCGTCTGGAGGCGTGCGACCTGCTTGAAGTGTTGAGAATGGAATTCGATCAGCAGGCGACAGTCTAGGGTATTTCCATGGGATTGAAAACGTGGAAGTTCAGGTCGCGGTACTCGAGGACGGGATTGCACATCACGGGCGGTTGATCCGACTGGGCGGGGCGTCAACCGGAACGGGCATCGGAGGAGGGGGCAGCAAAGTTAGGCTCAGAAGAGCCGCTGTTGACGACGATAGCCAGGGGCTGGAGCATCGAATTTTTTGCCGGAGCGGCCATTATCTTCGGGTTTCGGGGGACTGCTGGGCATGGCGGGCCGGATCGGTTGACGTGGGGATGGCTCGGCTGCGGGTGGCGGTTCTGGCGGCGGTTGATCCATTGTGGCGAGTTGGCCCTGGAGATTGGCCAGAAGCGCCGGGGGCAACTGCTGGAGTCGCTCCAGGAGATCATCGACGTCCAATTCGACGACAGGATCGGACAGTGCGCGGCGGGGCTCGTCGGACTCGGGCGGATTTCGCAGTGCGTGCTCAAACGACTCGCGAAGTTCATCGACCGCCTGCCAGAGCACGCGGATCTCGTCGCACGTCTGGCGGAGTTGATCCAGGAGTTCCTCGGACGGCGGGTGCCCGCGTGCGGAGCGAGAAGCGACATGACATGCCGGGGCTGGCGGACCAGGGGGGGAACGTGATCCGGCGGTCGGTGGCGGTTCAGCAGCGCAGGCCGACGCTTCCGGATGGGGAGCATCGATAGTGGAAGGCATGGGCGGTGGAGAAGTGGTGGTGGGAGGATTCGCAACGGGAAGATCGGATGGCAGAACGATGAGCGGTGCCTGCGAGACGGCAGGCGTCGCGGCATCGTCCGTTTGGCCGGCCGCACTCTGGTGGGCACGACCACGTTTGCGACGCGCGTTGGCTGGAGTTCCTCCGATCAACACCTCGAAGGGAATTCCGTTCTCCTCGTGCTTGGCCAGCACCTGCACGAGGTGCAACCGCAGCCATTCGGACATCACGGTGACGGAGAGATGCAGCAGTTGATTGGATGGCAGGCCGGTGAGTCTGCCCCAGACATTCAGTCGCGACATGTCGCGATCGGTCAAGTGACTGCTCGGCCAGATGTAAGCGCAGCGACCCTCTTCGTCGGGAAACGATAGGGGCTTGAGAGCGGATCGCAATTTCCGTAGCGTGGCCAGCTTTGGGTCGTGAGCAAACTCGTCCGGCACGAAGAGCCCCGGAAAGGTGCGTGCCATCTTCGCATCGATGAACTGGACGAGGGCCGTCAGCGCCGGACTGTCGGTCGGATGTGCGGGGACTGGCGGGGACTCCGTGGCCAGAGTTGTATCGAGATCTTCGGGACACACGGGGAGAAAAGCTACACGAAGCAGCGACGCAGGACAATTGATCGGTACCTTGACGAGGGAAAAACGACTGTCCTCAATACGCCGCTGCTGGTCCGATCGATGTTCGCGAAGTCGGTCAGGCACGAGAAGGCATTCTCGGTCAGCGTGTAGGTGTTTGTTCGGATTCGGTGCGGGAAGGTCCAAGTTGCTGTCGCAACGCGTCGAGCTGCTCCGCAGAAACGGCATTGATCCGCTGGAGGAAATCCGGAGCCGTCGGATCTTTCGGGAGACTCGTAATTCGGAGAACGGATCGGCGGGACTCCCCTTCGCGGGGACGACCGGTGATGAGATGCATGTCGCTGCGTAAGCGATGGATGCTTTCCCGCAACAACGCGACGGGCAGCCACACCCTGGTATCCAGGAATACGCCTACTCCTCCCGGCGGCTCGACGGAAATCCTCGTCTACCGCGTGGAGATCGGCGCAAGATACCTCCAACCGACGGGGACGTACCAAGCGACGGTGACCATCGTCGCCGTATCGCTGTAAGATGGACCTGGAAAAAGCCCTTGATTACGGCGTTAACCAGTCGGCCAAGCGCAGGTCCGGGATACTCCGGAAATCGGAGGTGTTATGGGTGACAAGCGTCAAATCGAAAACCAGCGCCACGGAAGCGATCAACAAATCCGCCGTGGGAATCTCGATACCGCTGCGACGCAGTTGAATGCGGATTCTGCCGAACTCGTCGGCGCACTCACGGTCATAGTCCAGGACGCTTACGTCCTCGAATAGTAATCGATCAATGGTTTCCAATACCGTCGCAGGATCCGGCCGGTTGTATGCCCACACGAACAGTTCCGCCAAGACCACGCTCGACGTGTACAGTCGTCCGGAATACTGCACGAACCGGTGCGCCAGTCCGGATGGCCGCCGCAGATGGGCCGACAGGATGTTGGTATCGAGCAAGAAACTCATCCCGATATCTCCCGACGGGTTTCCCGTTTGCGGTCCTCGTGGATCTCTTCCAGGATGCGATCGTCATCCGACGTCCATGAAGCCGCCAGCGCCCCGGCCGTCGAACTCACCTGATCCGGATTCCATCCCGGCGGCGGTCCGGGCAGTCGTTTCTTGGGTCGAACGATCCGAACGTGTACCTCCACCTCCTGGCCGTCAACGACACCCAGATCTTGTTCAAGATGGATGGTGCTTCCATGAACTGTGCCATGCAACGTCTTGGTCATCACTGATCCCCCTGCTTTTGTCCGGCCGTCATCGCTTGGCCACGGTCCAGAACGATCCTGGCAAAACACGCTTCCAGTCATTCTAGGTCGTTGGCGGCCACGTGTCACCCGCGATTCATGACTGCTCGGCGATGGCATCCGCATCGTAGTCGTCTCCGACGAGTATGTACTTCACGCGGGTGAACGGGTGTTCGATCTGGAGTGGCCGATCGGGCAGTTGGGCCAACGCTTGCCGGAGTTCTGGACTGAGTTGCGGAGTCATGGGATCAGTGCGTCAGGAAGCGGGGTGTAGCACGCATCCGGAAGTTTCCCACGGCGGCTGATCCTGGGAAGATGCTGCGACGATGTGGGACCACCAAAAGAACCGCTACTTGGAAGAGGTTTCGTTCCAATGTGAGGGAAATGTCAGGGCAACGATTGCAGAAGAATTGCAGAAAACACCTTGGCCACCGCCTGGAAATAAAACCGCAAGTGTTTACTAATTAACAACTTGCGACGATTTCGCACCCCCTGATCGAGTTGGCTCCTAAGTCCAGCGCGTCTGCCAATTCCGCCACTCTCGCTCACCTTGCAAACACGTTGCTCT
>REEF01000919.1 GCA_007695205.1 Planctomycetaceae bacterium | reverse complement strand
GATCGGAGGTCCCCGGGTGAGGGCGCCCCTTGGTCTGGGTCAGCCAGACCGTATCCGTCCAACGGTCGCGGTCGGTCTCGCCGACGCCCAGATTCGACACCCGGTAGCGGACTTCGATCGTCGAGCCCTCGAACGCCAGGTCCGGTGCAACGACGTGCGAGGTCACCAGATCGGCCGGCGGCAGCGGGATGATCTCGATCGGCATGACCAGGATGTTGTTCCCTTCATGGGGATACTCGTCGATCCGGTTCGTCGCGTCGGTGTGAACGATCAGGAACGCTTCACCGCGGAACCGCCGCGGGATCAGGAAGCTGCCGGTCTCGGTGCGATACGATTCGCCCGGCGCCAGGGCCGCACCGTTGTCGAACGTGCCGATCAGCACGTCATCTCCGCTGATCCGGTCGTCGACCGAAAGGTACACGCGGTCCACCCAGCGGCCGTCGGTGGCGACGGTCCCCTGATTGATCACGACGAACTCGAGCGATGCCGTGCCGCCAGCGGGTGCTGAATCGGGCGCGATGATCGATTGCACCTGCAGATCGGGCCGCGACGGCAGACTGATCAAGACCGCTGCGTCGCCGACCAGCGTATTGTTGGCGGTCTGCCCGTGCTCGTACAGCGATCCGGTGGCGTTCGTATGGACGACAACCTGGTACAGCCCTTCTAGCTTGCCGGGCAGCAGCACCTGGGCGGTGCGGGTGTAGCTCTTTCCCGGCTCCAACGACTGGTCGAACATGAACGATCCTAGCTGGATCAGCGGGGCGTTGGGGTTGCCCGCCTGGCGCAACGAAATGCGGTCGGTCCACGTGCCGGCCGCATCCCCCTGGCCATCGTTTCGTACGGTCCAGGTGACATCGATCGGCGTGCCCGAGAGCGCCGTGGGCGGAGCGGTGATGGCCGTCACCAGCAAATCCGGCGGCGGAGTCAGCGTGATTTGCGTCGTGTCTTGCGAGACGCCGCGATTGTTGTCGGTGTAGATGAATTCGAACGGCCCGCCCGTGTCGACGACCACGTAGAACGTGCCGGTCAACCCGTTGGGGATCGACGCCCGGACCGTCCGCGTGTACGAGCCGTCCGGGGCGAGCGGCCCGTTGCGGGTGAAGCTGCCCAGCGTCCGCACGATGTTCTGTCCTGCTGGATCGCTGGCCAGCCGGACCACGTCGCTCCACTGGCTGGTGTTGGTCAGACCGATCCCCTGGTTCTTCACCGTCCAAGAGACCTCCAGCGGCTGGCCGCTGGCACCCTGCGGCGCGGCGGTGACCGACTGGACGATCAGGTCCGCGTACGGGATGCGCATCACGTCGAACACGTCGGGCGACTCGGCGATGTTGTTCGCCTCAAGCTGGTTCTCGAACACCAGATTCGTCGCATCGGTCACCACGAACAACCGGAATCGCCCCTGCAGCGCCGGCGGCAGCAGGAACGTCTCGGTCCGCGTGTACGCCTGGCCGACGTCCAGCAGCCCGTGGTGCGTGAATTCCGCCAGGATGCGGTCGTCTGCGTTTCCGACAATTCCGTCGGTCGAAGCCACGATCCGGTCCACCCACGTCGCCACCGTTCCGGTTCCCGTCCCCACGTTCGTCACGGTCCAGCCGATCGTCACCTCCGCCGGATCGCCGATCGTCAGCGTCGGCGCAACCACGTCGCTCGTTTCCAGATCCGCGTAGGGAGCCAACTCGATCGCGATCGGTCGATTGGCGGTGTTGTTCGCCTTGGCTCCCGGTTCGATCACCGCGTTGCCCGCGTCGGTCACCAGGATCAGAAAGCGGGCACCCGCAAGATCGGGCGGCAGGACCAAGTCGACCTGCTGGGTATAAGCGGCTGACGGAGCCAGCGGCCCGACGTGCGCCCGTTCGGCCAACAACCGGTCGTCGGCGCTCAGCCCCGCGTCGCTCGACAGATACACGCGATCGACCCAAGTCCCCAAAGCCGGGGCGGTGCCGACATTGGTCACGGTCCACTCGAAGGGGATCACCGTTCCGGAAACGGCGCTGTCCGGCGCGGCCGCGATCGCCGCTGCCAGATCGGCGTGGCCGATCTGGATCGGGCCAGAAACCCGTAGGTTGTCGTCTTCATCGTCCCCTTCGAACACCTGGTTGGTCGCATCGGTCAACACGACGAAGAAATACGAACCCTCCGCCACGGTCGGCAGCGAAACGGTGCGCGAGACGGTATAACTGCCGCCGCTCGCCAATTCCTCGGTACGCGAGGCGGTCGCCAGAAGGATCGCTCCGTTGAGCGAGCCGTCGGGCGAGAGGTACAGGCGATCGATCCAGTCATCTTCCACGACACCCGGCCCGGTATTCTCGACCGTCCAGTCGACCGCCACGTTCTGCTGCGGCTGCCCTTCATCGGGCGCGGAGATGGACGTCACTACCAGATTCGGGGTCGGCCGCAACGTCACCGTGACCGGCGTCAACGTTCGTCCGACGTTGTTGTCGTCGTAGACAAACTCGAACACCGCGCCGGTGAAATCCGTTTCGACAAAAACGTGAAACGCGCCGCCGATCCCGTGCGGCAGCTTCACTGTCGCCTGGCCCGTATAGTTCGCCCCGGGCGTGAGCGCACCGCTGCGTTGGACGCGGGCCAGTTCTACGTCGTCCGCATCCAGCACGTCATCGGCCGACAGGACGATCCGGTCCACCCAGTTCGCCACATTGGTCGTGCTGATCCCCTCGTTCCGCACGCGCCACGTGATCGCTATCTCGTCCCCGCTGCGCGCTTCGGCCGGCGCACCCACCGCTTCGACCACCAGATCCGCGTACGGCACGGTCACCTCGATCGCCTGCAGGTCCGAAGCGTTATTCTCCTCGCCGTCCGGCTCGATCACGATGTTCGCCGCGTCGGTCACCACGTACAGGAAGAACTGCCCGGTCCGGTTCGACGGCAGTGTCACCGTCTGCGTCTGCGTGTAACTCTCGCCGGGTTCCAACCCGTCGGCCCGTACGAAGTCGCCTAGCACGATATCGTCGGCGTTGCCGATCAACGGGTCGGTGCTGAATACGACGCGGTCGATCCACTGCGAGAAGTTCGGCGCAGCCGGACCCTGATTGGTCACCGTCCAAGTCACCTCCGCCTGGGCCGGGTTGCCGATCAGCAGATCCTCGGGGACGATGAACGAACTGACGACCAGATCCGCGCCGGGAATCACAAACTGGGTCTCGGATGTGTTGTTCGCCTCGGCGGCTTCGTGGCCGTCCTCGTTGAACTCGAAGAACCGGTCCGTCGAGTCGGTCGTCACCCGCACCAGATACCGGCCGGGCTGCAACGGCGTGAACGAGAACTGGTTGGCCACCGTTTCGTCCGGCGCCAGGTCGCCGGCCACCGCGATCTGCTCGTTCACCAGCTCCGAGCCGCTTGTCAGGTTGGTGATGGCGATCCGTTCCTGCCACCCTCCTTCGGCGGCCCGATCGCCGCGGTTGGCGGTGTTCCAAGCGAGCACCGATCCCCCGGCCTCGACCGTCAGGTCCTCCACCACCAGATCCGGATACTGCGCCAGCGCGACCTGGAACGTCCCCACCGAAACCGTGACGTTATCGTCTTTGCCGAACAACTCCTGCACCACGTTGCCCGCGTCGGTCTCCACGATCAGGAAGAAGTCTCCTTGAATCCCCTCCGGAAGATCGACCGTCTGCGTTTGCGTGTAGCTTTCGTCCGGATCGAGCGCACCGTGACGGGCAATGACGCCTAACTCGATGTCGTCATCATCGCCCAAAAACGCGTTCTTCGAGATCACTACGCGGTCGACCCAACTCTCCACCCCCGTCGGCGCATTGCCCACGTTTTCGACCGTATACGAGATCGTCACCGCATCGCCGCTGTGAATGTCCTCTTCGATCGGCAGGCCGACATCCGTCACTCGCAGATTGGGAGCGACGATGATCGGCTCCAACTCGATCGTGTAGTTTCCCGTCCGTTCCAGATTGCTCGACCGGTTCCCGCCGCCCCGCCGGACTTGAATCAAATACTCGTCGTCGACCGCGGCGACCCAATTCGAAATCTGGGGATGGTTCCCCGCAGTCGCCGCCGCGCGGACGGCTCCCATCGAATCGATGATGTACGCGTCCAAATCCAAGTTGCTCGTCAGCGAGTTGACCGTCACATGGAACGCTTCCCCTTGTGAAGCCGAAAACGCAAACTGATCCACGTCCCCCAACGGTGAAATCGACCGCTCGAGCACGTCGGAATCGGTGATCGGCTCCGTCCCGGCGTCAACCGGCTGATCGCTCACCCCAATCGTGAAACTGCCCGTCTGATCGTGTCCGTTTTCATATACGCGGATCGTGTACGTCCCCGCCACCGGCAGCACGAAATCCGCGATTTCCAGTGCATGGCTCCAATTCGTCCCCGTTTGCCGAGCCAGCCGACTCCCGTCGGGACCGTAGAACTCCAGCACCGGATCATAGTTATTGCTGCTGCGGTTGCTGACCGTCGAATGCGTGAGCGAAACCGGCTTGCCGACCTGCTCCTCGCCGACTTCCAGAGAGAAATCGACAATGTCCCCCCGCACATCGACCCGGCCGGACTGCGTCTGCCCGAACTCGATCGGAATCGGTGCTGGATCCCGCTCCGGCGTCCAGACCACGAACCGGTACTCCCCGGTAAAGATCAGTTGCGAATGCTCATCGCCTCCGCCGGCCCGGACCTCCAGCCGATACTCTGCCTCGTCTGGCAAGGTGACGAACTCCAAGAA
>REEF01001001.1 GCA_007695205.1 Planctomycetaceae bacterium | reverse complement strand
CATTCGTTCCGGGTGGCGACCATCACGGATCTGCTCGCTCAAGGCATGCCGCTGGAGGATGTCCAGCAACTGGCCGGACACGCCGACACGCCGATCCGCGAACCACTCGACTGTACGACCGCCGGCAGCGGCGAGTAACTCGGAATATCGTCGAGCGGATCTCGATCTGACGGGGGCGTTTTTTGGGGCTCGGGGGTGGTGTGTCACGTGGGTCCGTATCTCCGAGACGGACAAGAACACGTGGCTCCCAAGATCTACCATCGCATCGACCGCGAGGCTGTGCTATGCTCATCTGCCCGGGTGAGCTTGCCGTGTTCTGGCGGCCTGACCGCTAAGTGCAGCAAGCCCGAAGGGCTTTGTTTTCTGATGTTTCCACTACTTGAATCGAGAATTCCACGATGCCGGAACTGGGAGTGAATATCGACCACGTGGCCACCGTCAGGCAAGCGCGAAAGACCTACGAGCCAGACCCGGTATGGGCGGCAGTGGCTGCCGAATTGGGGGGTGCCGACGGGATCACGATCCATTTGCGCGAAGATCGACGGCACATCCAGGACCGGGATGTGCGCATCCTGCGCGAGACGGTGACGATCAAGCTGAATCTGGAACTGGCCTGTGTCGATGAAATCCTGGAGATTGCCTGCCAAGTCCTGCCGGACCAAGCGACGCTGGTTCCCGAACGCCGCGAGGAGATCACCACCGAAGGCGGACTGGACGTGGTTGGCAATCGGGATGCCGTCCGGCGTGCGAGCGACCAACTGGCAGCGGCTGGCATCGCCGTCAGCCTGTTTTTAGATCCCAGTCCGCGTCAGATCGAGGCGGCTGCGGACATCGGAGTGCAGGCAGTGGAATTGCACACGGGTCAATACGCCTTGGCTCGCGGCCCGGAACTGCAACAGCAACTCCAGCCATTGATCGACGCCGGCCGCTGCGTGCGTCAGGCGGGGATGGTCCTGCACGCGGGGCACGGGCTGAACTATCACAATGTCGTACCGGTCGCACGCATCGACGACATGCATGAATTGAATATCGGGCACAGCATCATCTCCCGCGCGATCATGACCGGACTGGAGCAAGCCGTCCGCGAAATGAAGCAATTGATCGGCTGAAGTTCCACCAGTGGCTACAGCCGATGGCGCTAAGGTCCGCCATGTGATTAGAAAAAGCACTAGGCCGCCTGAGCGGTACCCCGCACCGAACCTGAATTTCACTGGGCTTCCTCACCCATTCCCTGGAAGAAGGCTTTCAACTGGGCATCTTCGGCGGCCGATGGGGGCGAGTCGGGTGAAATGGCTTCTTCGGACGGATCGCCATCGCCGGCAAGCGACTGGGAATCGGTGAGCGGTTCGGGCAACGCGTCTTCGTCCAGCAGTTCGCCACGCTGGATGGTATCCTGCCAGGCGGCCAGAGCTTCCTCGTCCAGGTTGGCCGTACGGCGGATCGTGATCGCGGCATGGCGACCGGTGCCCGGCAAGGCGGCGCCGACGTTCAACAGCCCGCTGGCCGAATAATCAAAGCTGACTCGCACGCGGCTGCGCGCCGGCAGGTTCCGCGGCAGCTTTGCCACCACGCATTTCCCGATCGGCGTGGCGTGCGCTCCGGTCACATCGCCACCCTCGACCACGCTGACCCGCACGTTCGGCTGACCATCGCGCTGGGTCACAAAATCGCAGACGCCCACCGCGGGCAGCGGCGAATTGCGTGGGATCAGCACCTGGCGGCGCCGCATCCCGGTCTGCGATTCGATCGCCAGCACGCCCAGATCGTGCGAGTTGACATTGCGTACGGAAATACCCTGATACTGCGGATGATCGGGACCGCTCTGCAAGGCCGCGTAGATCGCGGCACCGTGTGCGACGGCTTCGTCCGCTGCCAGCGAACGATCCGGCTCCAAACCGGTTTCAGCTCGCAGCATCTGCTGGACCATGGCCATCCGTGTCGCCCCGCCGACCAGCAGCAAACGGGTCACATCGTTCCACGAACGTCTCGATTCTTTCAATACGCGGCGCAAGGTCAGCAGCGTGCGATCCAGCAATTCGCCGGTCAGCGATTCGAACTGTTCCCGGGAAACCACGGAGCGCATGCGATGTCCGTCCCAAGCGAATTGCAACGTGACCTCGTCCCGAGCGCTTAACGCATGCTTCGCCTCGATGACCTCCCAGTGCAGTCGCGCCAGTGCTTGTTCCTCCTGCCGAGGATCGACGCCGAACTGGGCCAGGAAACGGTCCGCCACCCGATCGACCAAACGCTGGTCCCAGTCCATCCCGCCCAGATACACATCGCCGGCGGTGGCGAGGGTGCGGTACTGCGGCCCATCGATCTCCATCAACGTGACGTCGAACGTTCCGCCGCCCAAGTCATAGACCAGCAGCGTTTCGGGCTGCGGGCTCTCGCCCGATCGCGTCAGGAATCCCTGCTGAACGCCGAACGCTATCGCGGCCGCCGTCGGTTCGTTGATGATGTCCAGCACCTCCAAGCCCGCCAGGCGGCCGGCATCCTGAGTCGCTCGGCGCCGCGGTTCATTGAAGTACGCGGGCACCGTGATCACCGCCTTGGTGAACTGGCCCAGTTTCAACCGTGCGTCGTCGCACAGCTTGCGAAGAACCAGCGCCTGCAGGACCTCGGGCGGAAAGCTCCGGCCGCCGATCGGTGACCCATAGTGGGATTCCCCCATCTGGCGTTTGACGAATTGAGCCACCCGCGCCGGCTCGAATTCGGCCGCTTTCACCGCCGGCTTGCCGACAATCACTTGATCGCGGTCGAAGAACACCGCGCTGGGCGTAATCGCATCGCCTTCGCCATTCGAGACCGTCCAGGGGCGTCCCGAATTATCCACGTGGGCCAGAACCGAGTAGGTGGTGCCCAGATCGATCCCAACCGCTAGACCGGCCGCTTCGCTCATCGGCAGATGCCTCCTGAATCGAGAGATGACAACAAGGGAAAGCAATGCCTTCTGTTCTACACAGATTCGACCAACTTACAACCGAGGCTTCGTCGTTCCTAGGCTTTGTCAGAAAAGGGGGCTGACCCTCTCCGGGCACACCGTATTTCCCGAGTTTTCAGCGTGCCCTCCAAAGGGTCAGTCCCCTTTTCAGACAAAGCGTAACGCTCGACGCCCAGCAACGATCCCGCTAAAATAAACCGAGTAGGTACCTTTGCCAGATCGCTGGTCACGGGCGAACGTCGTGGCATGACCATTAGCAGGAGGAGACCCATGATGTGGGCTGCCGGAAATTGGATTGGATCGACCGTACTGTTGGTGTTGGCTGCTGGTTGCGGGCCCGGCATTTTCGATTCCGACGCCGCCCTGGGGCCGCCTTTCCCAAAACCCATCTCCGCAGTGCCCGCTGACGAATTACCCGAATCGGACGGCTATTGGCCCAGGTTTCTCGGGCCGACCGGCGATGGTATTTCGACCGATACCGGCTTGCTGCGAGAATGGCCTGACGACGGCCCCCGGCTGTTGTGGACAGCCCGCGGGATCGGCGAAGGCTATTCGAGTATCTCCCTGGCGGATGGACGGATCCTGACCGCAGGCAATCTGGGACGCCAGACCGTCATCACCGCCATGGATACCCGCGGCCACATCCTGTGGCAGACGCCCAACGGACCCGCTTGGACCGGCAGCTATCCGGGCACGCGCAGCACGCCCACCATCGACGGCGATCGCATCTATCACCAGAATCCGCATGGCGATATCGTCTGCCTGCTTGCGGAAGATGGGTCCGTGCAATGGACCGCCAATGTCCTGAACCGCTTCGGCAGCCGTAACATCCGTTGGGCGCTGGCCGAATCACTGCTGATCGACGGGCCGCATGTCATCAGCACGCCCGGCGGACCCAACACCGCGGTCGTGGCGTTGGACAAGATGACTGGCCAGACGGTCTGGCAATCGGAATCAGCCGACGGTGATCTGGCCGGCTACGCTTCGCCAGCGTTGATCGAGTACCAGGGGCGGCGACTGATCCTGACCATGACCGCGCAAGCGTTCATCGGAGTTGACGCCGACGAGGGGCAACTACTTTGGCGCTGGCCGCATCGGGCCTCGTATGATATCAATGTCCTGACACCCATTTTCCATGAAGGGCGGATGTTCATCAGCTCGGGATACGGTACCGGATCGCAGATGCTACAATTGATCGTCGACGGCAATCAGGTCTCGGTCCAGCCCCTATGGAGCCATCGCGACTTCGACAATCACCAGGACGGAGCCGTGCTGATCGACGGCTACTTGTACGGTTCCAGTCATCGAGGCACCTGGTTCTGCCTGGATTGGGAAACGGGAGCCGAACAGTATCGTGATCGGGGTATCGGAAAAGGCTCGGTCACCTACGCCGACGGGTTGCTGTTCATGCTGAGCGAACGATTTCGAGTAGGGCTGGCCGAATGCACTCCCGAGGAGTATCGTTTGATCAGCGAATTCCGGCTCCCCGATCAGGGCGACGGTCGTAGTTGGGCCTATCCGGTCGTTAGCGACGGCCGGTTATACATCCGGCACGGCAACTACTTGTACTGCTACGATGTTGCTCGGGACGGAGCCAGCACGTAACTAGCGAGGTAGACCCCAACGTTGCATAAAGCTCGCTCGTAGGACGGATTGGTAATCCGTCCAGCGCCGCGACAAGACATCGACGGCAACACCTCGGCGAGACATCACGGAAAGTGAGCTCCAGCCACCGTTGACTTTTTCGGTTTCGC
>REEF01000460.1 GCA_007695205.1 Planctomycetaceae bacterium | reverse complement strand
TTTTAGAACGCGAGGTTCAATTCGTCCGGGGCGGTCGCCAACGACGCAGGCGGCAGCGACAAGTCGGCGAACCTGGCAACGATCCATGGCTTCGTCCAACAGGCATTAGCCCAGGACGTTCGACTGATCGTCTTCCCGGAGTGCTGTATCAGCGGCTATTGGCATCTGCGGCATCTGACCGAGGAGCAATTGCGAGCGTTGGCCGAGCCCGTATTCGAAGGACCCGCCTCGCAGATGCTCCGTCAATGGTCACGCCAGTACGGCATGACCATCGGCGCCGGCCTGATCGAAGCGGCGCACGATGGCCGTCTTTACAACAGCTACGTCGTTGCCATGCCCGACGGTCGTCTGGCCAGACACCGCAAGCTGCACGCCTTCATTCACCCCAGCGTCCAATGCGGTGACCAATTCACCGTCTTCGATACACCAGACGGTTGGCGAGTCGGCGTTTTGATCTGTTACGACAACAACATCATCGAAAACGCCCGAGCCACCGCGCTGCTGGGCGCCCAGATCCTGCTGGCACCGCACCAGACCGGCGGTTGCGATTCGGGCAGTCCCCACGCCATGGGTGTCATCGATCGAGCGGTTTGGGCGAATCGCCACCGCGATCCGGCAGCGATCCAAGCCGAAATGTGCGGCGACAAAGGACGCGGCTGGTTGATGCGTTGGCTGCCGTCCCGCGCGCACGACAACGGCATGTTCCTGATCTTCAGCAATGGGATCGGTCCCGACGACGACGAAGTTCGCACGGGCAACGCCATGATCTTGGACCCCTACGGCCGTATCCTCAGCGAGACCTGCCGAGCCGGCGAGGATCTGGTCATCGCCGACTTGGACTCCGCGCTCCGCCAGCGATGCACGGGCGTCCGCTGGTTGCGAGCTCGCCGCCCCGAGCTATACCAGCCACTAACCCAACCCACCGGCTTGGAACAATCCACCCGAGCCATCAGGTTCGAGCACCTGCCCGAGCCCGAATGATCGATGAAATCGCGGATGCCCCGAAGCGATTCGCTCGTTGATCCCGGAGGGATCGCGGCCATTAGCCGATGGTTATGCGAAGCGATACCTGTTCTGCCGAATGCTTGATCGTCCTCAAACCCTTTCCCGCGCGGCCCAAGGACTGGTTGGACGTCGAGGGCATGATCATCCGCCAAACCGACCGACTCGACTGGACGTACATCCGCCGCCAACTGCGAGAGCCGGTTGGAGGCCGATGTGGGATGGATGGACCGACCTGGGATCGATCAACGGTAGTACGACGTTGCGCCCGCGCCGTTATTGCGGAACCTGGGCAACGATACAACGTTACCGCCGCGCACGGCGAACGTGGTCTGGTAGCCGACAGTACTCGCAACGGTCGTCCGCTCGTTCCCGGACGATTTGGCGCGTCCTCACATCCATTAGCTGCTCATAGGCTGGAGAGCTTTCCGGGCCACAAGCGTCTGCGCCAATTCGTCCCACGTCACCCGCGGTATGGCCTGCATGTAGGCACCGACGACGGTCAAGCCGATCCCCCAGCCGTCCTCGGTCGTCAGGCGCTCGATCGGGTACATCGCCACAACGGCCAGTTGCGGACGGCCAGCCCAGGTTCAACCCAGCGTAATGGCGCGATTCTTCGAGCAGCACCAGACGGCGGGCAGATCTGCCTGGACGATCACCATGTGCTCGACGTCGGGGTACTCGCGATAAGCGACTCGCTGGCCGCCGGTCAATCGTCGCAGCAGGCGCGCGTGATCCGCAATCGTCGCGCGCAACCACGCTGAAATTCGGGAAATCCGGTGTGGCCGGAGAGAGTCAGCGCCCTTTTCTGACAGAGCCTAGCAAGTTCGGCTGACGTTTTCTGTCAGAGCTTAGCACCGTTCGAGAAATCACTGTCCGATGTCCCCTCGCCCCTCTGGGCAGAGGAAAGGGTGGGGGCCGAAAGTGCGTCAGTTATTTCTCGAACGGTGCTTAGTATCCCGCAAGAATTTTCCTGTTTCCCGGAAGAATATCCGGAGGTCGGTTGCTATGCTTGAACTGTGTGCTGGACCGTTCTGCTTCCGTAAACCATGCTAGGAGCCCCCCTCCCATGACAATTCATCGGTTTTCAAACATGTTGCTTTCGCGATTTCCTTTGTCCACCCTGGTAATCACCCTGATTCTGGGACTTGTCTCCGGCGTCACGGTACGGGCCGTCGAGCAGTGGGGGCATGGAGAAGTGGTTCTTCGTGGGCCTTCCGGCGGCAATCCGTATCTCGACGTGCAATTGCGGGCGACGTTTACCCAGGGCGATCGGACGATCGAGGTGTTGGGCTTCTGGGACGGCGGCGACGTGTACAAGGTCCGTTTTTCGCCTCCCACCGCGGGAACGTGGCGATATACGACGTCCAGCAACCGGCCGGAATTGGACGGCCAAACCGGTTCGTTGACCGCCACACCGCCGTCGGCGGGCAACCACGGGCCAGTCGAAGTATTCAAGACGTACTATTTCCGCTATGCCGACGGCACGCCGTATCACCAGTTCGGGACGACCTGCTACGCCTGGATCCACCAACCCGACGCGATCGAGCGGCAGACGCTCGAGACCCTGGCCGACTCGCCGTTCAACAAGATCCGGTTCTGCGTGTTTCCCAAGAGCTATGCCTACAACCGCAACGAGCCGGAACGGTTTGCGTTCGTCAAGAAGGCCGACGGCAAATTCGACTTCACCCGCCCCGACCCGTTGTTTTGGCAGCACCTGGAGCAGCGGATCCTCGACTTGAAGCTGTTAGGCATCGAGGCCGACTTGATCCTCTGGCATCCCTACGACCGCTGGGGGTTTGCCGAGATGGGCGCGGCCAACGACGACCGCTACTTGCGGTACGCCATCGCGCGGCTGGGCGGCTTCCGCAACCTTTGGTGGTCGCTGGCCAACGAGTTCGATCTGATGGCTCCCGGTGCGATGGCCAATCATCGCGGCGACAAGCAGATGGCCGATTGGGATCGGTTCTTTCAGATCTTGCAGAACGAGGACGGGCATCAACGTTTGCGCGGCATCCACAACTGGGGCGGGTTCTACGATCATTCGAAACCGTGGGTGACGCACTCCAGCATCCAACGTCACGACTTGCATCGCGTGCTGGAATGGCGCGAGCAGTACAAGCGGCCGGTGGTGATCGACGAGTGCGGCTATGAAGGCAATATCCCGCAGGGCTGGGGCAACCTGAGCCCCGAGGAGATGGTCCGCCGGTTCTGGGTCGGCACGATGGGCGGCGGCTACGTCGGGCACGGCGAAACGTACCAACATCCGGAAGATCTGCTGTGGTGGTCCAAAGGCGGTGTGCTGCACGGGACCAGCCCGCAGCGGATCGCCTGGCTGAAAGAACTGATGGCCGACGCGCCGCCGTTTCACGAATTGCAGCCGACGCGGGAAGACAACGACCGGTTCCTGCTCGCCAAGCCGGGCGTCTACTACCTAGTCTATTGCCAGAAGCCGGGGACGGGGACGGTCGAGTTGATCGGCGACCGGCCGTACAAACTGGATCGGATCGACCCTTGGGCCATGACCATCGCGCCATTGGGCACGGCACCGGCAGGCCGATTCACGCTGACCGCCCCGCGTTCGGACATTGCCTTTCGGTTGACGCCGTATCAGGCGGATGAGCCGCTGCGGCCCGAGGCGAAAATCACCGCTTCGACGACCGCAGGCCAACCGCCGCTGACGGTCCGGTTCACCGGCTCGGGTGGCGAGCGGATGCATTGGGAATTCGGCGACGGCACGACCAGCGAACTGCCCAGCCCGAGCCACGTATACCGGCAACCGGGGCTCTATTGCGTCACACTGACCGTGACCGATGCCCGCGGGGGCGTGGGCCAAAAGGTCGTGGAGATCGCCGTGGACCGCGACTCCACCGAGCCGATCGTGCGAGCCGGATTCGAACAGGGTGAGAAACCTGCCTTCCAACTGCATGGCACCGCGCGCCGTGGTGCGGCCGGTTCGCTGCATTTTCCAGACGGCCAACCGTGGGGCTGGGCGCGAGGCGAGGACCATGCCACCGACGATCTGCGCGGTCTGCGTTCGTTCACGATCCTGGGCTGGGTCAAGCCGGAGAGTCTGCAGATCGGCAGCGGCGGCAACCGGATCGTGTTCTGTCTGAACAAGGACCATTCGGGAATCGATCTCGTCTGCCACGCCGACGGCCGCTTGCGCCTGGCGGTCAACCAATGGCCCGACAGTGTCCGCAACGACAGTTCGCCGGGCAAATTGGTGGTCGGCAAATGGACCTTTTTCGCCGTCAGCTACGATGCCACACAGCCGCGCGACAACGTCGCTTGGCACTTCAGCGAGCCGCGCGACGCACCCGGACCAACCGCGGTGAAACTCGACCGCAAGACCACGTACACCGCTGGCCCCGTTGCGGCAGACCCCGGCCCGCTGGTCATCGGCAATTTTAACGAAACGATGCGCAGCTACGGCCTGGACCGCCAGTTCCGCGGCGAGATCCGAGCCCTGCAGATCTACGGTAGCCGGATCGGTGCTCGCGGAGCCCTCGACCCACAACAAGTCACGCAGCACGCGGGGCAAGATCGAGCCAAATAGCGTCTTCTCAGCGCGGCCGGGCCGCAACCAAACGGGGTCGGGGTCAGCTTTCGGGACGGTCGGAAGAGGGGCCGGAGATGGGGTGATTTCGCCGGTATTCCCGGGGTGTGCAGCCAAAGGCTTGCCGAAACGCTTCGTTGAAACGACTGAGCGAACTGAAGCCCGACTTCAGCGCGATGTTCACGATCAAGTCCTCGGTGGTGACCAGCAGACGCTGGGCGTGGGACAAGCGGTGTTGGGTGACGTATTTGAGCAACGTGGTGCCGAACGTGCGTTGGAAAACGCTCATCGCATAGTTGGGATGCACCGCGAAGTGCTGGCTGATCGTCTCGGCCGTCAGCGGCTCGGTGTAATGCTGCGCGATGAAACAGGCCATCTGCTCCGCCCGGCTCAACTGCTGTCGGCCCAGCATGGCCGGTGATTTCGGCCGGGACTGCGATGGCAAGTCCGCTACCGTCAACGCCAGCCGCCGCAACCGCGCTTCGATCTCCAGCAAGCTGATGTGGCAGCACTCCTCACCGCCCATCCGCACGTCATCGCTCCAAGTCTTGAATCGCGCCCAATCCGACGCCAAACGTCCCTCGTCGGGTTCGACGATCATCTGGCCGTGCAAAATCGGCTGCGTCAGGTGTTCGGGCAGACGCCATTGCAAAAACCAAGCCAGGGGAATCGTCAGCACAAAATACTCGCTCACACCCTCGAACTCGATGATCTGATGCGGAACAGTAGCCCAAAAGGCGGTCAGCCGCCCTGCAGGAACAGTAGTTTTTTGTCCACCCATGAGGTATACCAGTCTGCCGCTGTCCAGCAGATTCAGTTCGATTTCATTGTGGCGGTCGCAACGCGGCATCGTCGTCGGCGTCCAACGAACGCAACTGAAACCGTACGGCGAGAAATCGGGGCGGGTGGGATCGAAGCGGACCATAACCTTAGTATCCTGCAAGAACTTTCCTGATTCAAGGAGGTAAACCGGTATTCGTCATGGAAGAATGAGGATATTTCCACTGTTCACGACTCAGGAGGTTGCAAATGTCCCCGACCAAGCCAGCATCAGTCCGGGCCGTGGCGATGACGGCGCCGGGCAAGATGGAGTTGCGGAGTTACCCTTATCCGCAATGCGATCGTGATTCCGCCGTTTTGAAGGTCGAAATGACCGGGGTGTGCGGCACCGACAAGCACATCTTCAAGGGCGAGGCCGGCTTCATCCGCGGCAAATCGATCTTCCCTTACATCGGCGGCCACGAGGTGATCGGGACCATTGTCGAAATCGGCGAAAACGCGGCGAAAACGATGGACTTCGACGATCAGCCGCTGGAACCCGGCGACCGAGTCGCGCTGGCGGTCGAGGTGAATTGTGGCACGTGCTGGTACTGCCGCCATCATTACAACAACACGACCTGCGAAAACCAGATCATGGCCTACGGCATCCACCCAAACGCGGACACTGCACCATACCTCCGTGGCGGGTTCGCCGAGTACATGTACATCATGCCCGGCACGTCGCTGTTCAAGATCCCCGAGGAACTGCCCACGGACGTGGCAGTGTTTGTGGAGGAGATGGCCGTGGCGTACCACTCGTTGGCGCGGGCAGTTCAGCCCTTTGCAGCCGTAAAGGAGGGGTTCGGGCCGGGCGATTCGGTGGCCGTCCTCGGCAATGGGCCTCTGGGATTGCTGCACGGCATCATGGCCAGCATCCACGGCGCGGGCCTGTGCATTGGCACCGATCTGGCCGATCTCCGGCTGGCCAAAGCCAAGGAGCTGTACGCCGATGTCACCATCAACGCAGCACGGACTTCGCCCGAGCAGCGCGTTCAGCAGGCGCGGGAGCTGACCGAGGGAGTCGGTCCGGATTTGGTCATCGAATCCGCCGGCGAGCCGGAGGTGTTTATCGAGGCGTTGGAGATGGTGCGGAAGGGGGGCACCGTTATCGAAGTCGGCAACTGGGTCGACACGGGGAAGACCGTGCCGCTGAACGTGATGAAGCATGTCGCATCCAAGAACCTGCATATCCACTCGGTCTTTCACTGCGGGACCAATTGGCGCCCGGTGCTGAATATCCTGCAGAAGCAACAGGCGCGATATCCGTTCGCTTCGCTGATCTCTCACCGGATGGGGCTGGACGAACTGGCGGCCAAGATGGAAGTCGTGACGGATCCGAACCGTTGTGTTAAGGTGGAGGTTGTACCGCAGGCGTGCATGAGTTCATGAATCATGAATCATGAAACAGACGAGGAGTGGTTTTTTTGAGTCTTCATTCACCATCCGTGCATCGCAAGGGAGGCCCTTCTTATGACTCGAACCTCGGTAGGAGTAGTATCCCCGCCGCTTTTTTTGTTGCTCGCGCTTGCCGGTTGCGGCGGCTCGCCCGCCAAACCGGCCGGGCCACCGAGAATCGCTGTGATCATCTCGACCCTGAACAACCCCTGGTTCGTCGTGCTGGGCGAAGCGGCCAAGGAACATGCAACGCGGTTGGGCTATGACGCGGTGGTGTTTGATTCTCAGAACGATCCGGCCAAAGAAGCGGCTCATTTCGAGAACGTCATCGCCTCGCGCTTCGCCGCCGTGCTGTTCAACCCGACGGACGCCGACGGTTCGATCGCCTATGTCCGGCGGGCGAAGCAGTCCGGGATTCCCGTGTTCTGCATGGACCGCGAAATCAACGCGACCGATGCGGCCGTCTCGCAGATTTTGTCCGACAACTACTCCGGCTGCGTGGCCCTGGGGAAGTATTTCGTCAAGCAGGTGGGCGAGTCGGGGAAGTACGCCGAGTTGTTGGGGTTGGTGGGAGACAATAACACGTGGAACCGGTCCAAGGGATTTCACAGCGTGGTGGACCGCTATCCGGATCTGAAGATGGTGGCCCAGCAGAGCGCCGATTTCGACCGGGCAAAGGCGTTGGAGGTGATGGAAGCGATCCTGCAGGCGAACCCGGACATCGACGCGGTGTTTTGCGGCAACGACGCCATGGCGATGGGCGCCTACCAGGCGTTGCTCGCAGCCGGTAAAGACAAGCAGGTCATGGTGTTCGGGTTCGACGGCGCCGACGACGTGGTCCAATTGGTCGCGGAGGGCAAGATCGTGGCGACCGCCATGCAGTTTCCGAAGCTGATGGCCCGCACGGCGGCAGAAATGGCGGACCAGTACTTGAAAGGCGACCGCGAGATGCCCCAAAAGATCCCGGTCGCGGTCGAGTTGGTGCATCAGGGGAATGCGGACAAGTTCGGCGACTACGGCAGGAAGGACGCAGACTGATGGCGGGACGGCGGCGATGGATCACCGGGACCACGGCCGCGGCGGGGACCGCGGTGCTGCTGTATTTTCTGCCCCTGTTCCACGTCGTTCCGCTGGAACAGGCCGGGCAACGCGCGGCCGCCGCGGCTTACGACCCCGTGGCGTTCGTCGAACGGTTCTGGACCGGGCAATTGATCCCCGGGGCGGCCCGGGCGGTCGACGCGGCGGAGCTGGTCGCGGCCGTACAGCAGGATCGCCAGTTGGCTCGAGAGACGCACGGCCGTCGCGTGGGATTGGGTGGCGCGTATTACTACTTTATCGCTGGCAGCGGACGAGTCGTCGCCGTGGACAGGAACTCGGTGGGACTGGCTCTGTGCGACGACCAGCAGCAGGTCCAGGTGTTGTTGGAAGCGGGCCCCATTTTCGGGAACGCCGTGCGGGACGGTACGGGGCTGTTGGACGTCAACGATTTTGCCAACTCGCAGGATTTCAACGCCCTGGCTGCGGAAATCAATCGCCGCATCGAACAGCAGGTGCTGCCCGCGCTGCGGACGGGGGCCGTCATCGGTGCCACGGTCCGTTTTGTCGGCTGTGCGGAGATCTTGGACGAAGACACCGACCTGAGTCCTCTGCGGATCGTACCTTTCCTCGTGGAGACGCCATGACCGGTACCGGCGACGTCGTCCTGGAAGCCCGCGGCATCTCCAAGTCCTTTCCCGGCGTCCGGGCGCTGGACGGGGTCAGCCTGACGCTGCGCAGCGGGCGGCTGACGGCGTTGCTGGGCGAAAACGGTGCGGGGAAATCGACCCTGATGAACGTCGTCGCCGGTGTGTTCCCGCCGGACGCCGGCGAACTGCTGCTCGCGGGCCAGCCGGTCCATTTCACCAGTCCGCGCCAAGCCCGGGATCACGGCATCGCCATGATCTTTCAGGAACTGAACCTGGTGCCCGGTTTGACGGTGGCGGAGAACATCTTCCTGGGCCGCGAGCCGCTACGGCGCTGCGGGCTGATCGACTACGCCGCGCTGAACCGCCGCGCCGCCGCATGGCTCCAACGCTTGGATTTGGACATCCCGCCGACCGCGCCGACCGGACGCTTGCGAGTCGGCCAGCAGCAGGTGGTCGAAGTCGCCAAGGCGTTGGCCGGCGAGGCCCGCATTCTGATTATGGACGAGCCGACTTCGGCGCTCAGCGAGCGTGAGACGGAAGTGCTGTTCCAACGGATCACCGACCTGAAACTGCGGGGCGTGGCCATCGCTTACATCACGCACAAGCTGGACGAGTTGGCTCGCATCGCCGATGACGCAGCGGTCATGCGGGACGGCCGGATGATCGGTTCAGCGCCGTGGAAGGAACTATCCCGCCCGGACATCGTGCGGATGATGGTCGGCCGCGACCTGGGCGAACCGCCCGGGGGGACAGCGATTTCCTCGCCGAACCAGAGCGACGAGGTATTGCGGGTCGAGCAACTGGCACTCCCGCATCCGAGCCGCCCCGGCGATTTCCTGGTCGCCCACGTCAGCTTTCGGGTGCGGCGCGGCGAGGTGTTGGGGATCTTCGGATTGATGGGCGCGGGCCGCACCGAGTTACTGGAATGCCTGTTCGGCCTCCACGGACGGGCTTGCACGGGCAACATTTTCGTCGGCGGCCGACGTGCCGTACTGCGGTCGTCGGCCGATGCGATTGCCCTGGGCCTGGCGATGGCCCCGGAAGACCGCAAGCGGGACGGATTGGTGCTGTCGATGAGTGTCGCGGAGAACACCAGCCTGGCAAGCTTGAGCCGGGCCGAACGCTTCGGCCTGATCCGCCCTCGCGCCGAACGGGAACACGTGCAGGGTTACTTGCAGCGGTTCCGCGTCAAGACGCCCTCGTTGCGGCAGCGAGTCCGCAACCTCAGCGGAGGTAACCAGCAGAAGGTCATCCTGGCCAAGTGGCTGGCCACCGCTCCCCGCTTGCTTCTGCTGGACGAGCCCACACGCGGCATCGACCTGCGGGCCAAGCAAGAAATCTATGCGTTGATCGACCAGTTGACCCGCGACGGCCTGGCCGTCATCGTCGTTTCGTCCGAGTTGCCCGAGATCTTGACCGTGTCCGACCGCATTTTGGTCCTGTGCGAAGGCCGGGCGACGGAGGAGTTCCTGCGGGCCGAGGCGACGGAGGAGAAAATCATGCATGCGGCGCTGCCGAGAAAGCCGGTTTCGATATGTTGACAAACCATCGCGAACTGCTGGTCCGCTTCCAGTCGCTGATCGCGCTGACGCTGATGGTCTTGGCGCTAAGCCTGTTGTCGGACACGTTTCTCACGCCCGAGAACGGCTGGAACATCCTTCGCCAGATCTCCGTCAACTTGTGCCTGTCGCTTGGCATGACACTGATTATCTTGGCCGGCGGGATCGACTTGTCCGTGGGAGCCATCTTGGCGTTGTCAGGCGCCGTTGCGGCCGGACTGCTGAAAAACGGCGTGGCCGTCACGCCGTTGGAAGTGCAGCTACAGTTCACGGTCTTCGGGGCCATCGTCGCCGGACTCCTGACCGGTGCGGCGGCGGGCTGCTTCAACGGATGGGTGATCACGCAGTTCCGCCTGCCGCCGTTCGTGGCCACGCTGGGCATGTTCAGCATTGCCCGCGGGCTGACGATGCTCTGGACGGGCGGGTTCCCGATCACCGGGTTGGGATCGGATTTCGGGTTCCTTGGCACGGGCGTCTTCCTGGGGATTCCCATGCCGGTGTGGATCAGCGGTGCGCTGGTCGGGGCCTTGGTCGTGTTGACTCGCAGGACCCGGTTCGGCCGGTACATCTACGCCGTGGGCGGCAACGAGCGGGCGGCTTTGCTGACCGGTCTGCCGGTGAACCGCATCAAGCTGGGGGTTTACACGCTGGGCGGCCTGCTGGCCGGCGCCGCCGGCTTGATCGTCACGGCTCGCTTGGATTCCGCCCAGCCCAATGCCGGACTGGGCTACGAATTGGATTCCATCGCCGCGGTGGTCATCGGCGGCACCTCACTCTCCGGCGGCCGCGGCAGCGTGGTCGGCACGGTCTTGGGCTGCCTGATCATCGGCGTGCTGAACAACGGCCTGTTCCTGCTGAACGTATCCCCGTTCTGGCAGCAGGTTGTCAAGGGCTTCGTGATCTTGGCCGCAGTGGCCATCGACAAAATGAGTTCCAGGGAAACGTGATTCGACGTTTCCCGCGTAGAGTCCTCTTTTGCGGGCGCGAGCCCGGGTTAGGAGAGCAACCATGAACCGACGCCGCTTTCTTCAGCAAACCCGGGCGCTGGGCGGCAAGCGCTGCCTGGATGTCCGGCTTGCGGTCCTTTGCGATCGCTCCAGGTGCCGAGACGTCACTGCAGGCTGCGACAACCGCGTGCTGGGCAAATCGGCGCCGGAGTCCTGGAATCCCGTGCGCGAGAGTATGGGGCACACGCGGCGGTTGGCCGAGCGTTTGGAACTGGCCGCCATGACGCCTTGCGAGCACCTGACATCTACCGGATACTGCTTGGCGGATCCCGGCCGCCAGTACGTGATCTACCTGCCCGAGGGCGGCCGGGTCGAAGTCGATCTGTCGGCCGCCGCCGAGCCGCTGGCGGTCGAGTGGATCGCCCCGATTGCCGGAACGAGCCATGCGGGCAAACCGGCCGCAGGCGGCGCCAAACGCAGTCTGCAGGCGCCGTTCCGCGGTCCGGCAGTGCTCTTGCTGGAAATGGAGAAGCCTCGGGATCGATGATCGCTTGCCGCCGCATCCGCCCCCACCGGTACAGGACCGGTTGGGAGCGGAGAACTGAACGCTGAACAACACAAGAACGGCGAAAGGAGAAAGAACGATGATTCGACAGATTTGCCTCGCGGCTCTTTTCGGTACGGCCTTGTTCGCGCCGACCGTTTTGGTGCGGGCGGAGGAGCCGCGTAGTGAGCGTACTACAGTGGCGATCGACGGCACTCGCTGGCTGATCAACGGCCACGTGACCTACCCCGGCTCCGCGGCCGAGGGCCTGCTGATGAACGTGCGGATGGTCAACGCGACCTTCGAGGACCGCAACCGGGACGACTTCGACCCCGACGCCAATACGGCCGCCTTCCTGGCCGTGATGCCCGAGTACGTGGGGGCCGGAGTCCGAGCCTTTACGTTCAACCTGCAAGGAGGCATGCCCGGATACGAGGGAGCGCTGAACTCGGCCTTCGAGCCCGATGGTTCGCTCCGCGACGGCTACCTGAAACGGATGGCCCGAGTGATCGAGGCGTGCGACCGCCACGGTGTGATCGTGATCCTGGGCTGCTACTATCAGCGACAGGACCAAGTGCTCCGCGACGAAGACGCCGTCCGTGCCGGCGTGGTACACACGGTCCGCTGGATCGAGTCGCAGGGCTATACGAATGTCGTTTTGGAGATTGCGAACGAGTTCGGGCACTCCGGTTACAACCACCGCATCCTGCGGACCCCCGAGGGGCAAGTCGAACTGATCGAACTCGCCCGCCGCGAACATCCCAAGCTGTTGATCTCGACCAGCGGACTGGGCCACGGCCGTCTGCCGAAACCGGTCGCCGAGGCCAGCGATTTCCTGCTGCCCCATTTCAACGATACCAGGCTGGTTGACATTCCTGCGAGGATCAAAGCCCTGAAACCGTACGCCAAGCCGATCGTTTGCAACGAGGACGACAAGACGGGCAAGGCGGCGGCCGAGGCTTGCCGTCTGTCCGTCGAAAACGGCGCCTCCTACGGGCTAATGCTGAAACTGCACAACCAGTACCAGCCGTTCGAGTTCCACGGAGTAGCCGACGACCCGGTCTTCTACTCGATGCTTCGGTCGCTAACTGCCCAAAGCAACTGACTGTAACTAAAATCCCTTGATCTTAGGAGCCACCCGCCATGAAACCCACCGTACGATTCCTCCCTGTCTTTCTCGTTTGCATGCTGGGAACCAGCGCAGCCTCGTTCGGGCAATCGGGGATGGAAAGGACCGGAAACACTTCCGACGTGCGCGATGCGCAGCGCATCCAACCTTGGGCCGAGAACCCGCGTTATTGGCAGTACCGCGGTCAACCGGTCCTGCTCCTGGGCGGCAGCAAGGACGACAACTTGTTCCAGATTCCCGATCTTGAAGAACATCTTGACGAAATCGTGCGGGCCGGAGGCAACTACATCCGCAACACGATGAGCGACCGCAAGGACGGGGGCTTCGAGGTCTATCCGTTCAAGCCGCTTGCCGACGGCAAGTACGATCTGGACGATTGGAACGAAGAGTACTGGAAGCGGTTCGAGAATATGCTCCGCTGGACCGCCGCGCGGGACATTATCGTGCAGATCGAGGTCTGGGACCGGTTCGACTATTCGCGCGACCACTGGCCGCCGCACCCTTACAACCCGAAGAACAACATCAACTACACATACGAGGCTTCGGGCTTCGCGCCGGAATACCCCGACCATCCCGGCAGAAATCGTCAGCCGTTCTTTTTCACCACGCCCAAGCAACGCAACAACACCGTGGTGCTCGAGTACCAGCAGCGTTTCGTAGACAAGATGCTCTCGTACTCGCTGCAATACAACCACGTGCTCTATTGCATCGACAACGAGACATCGGGCGAGGAAGCTTGGGCGATCTACTGGGCCGAATACCTCCACCGCCGCGCCGCCGAAGCGGGCAAGCGGGTTTTCGTGACCCAGATGTGGGACGCCTGGGATCTGAAAGCCGGGGAGCACCGCCGCACGCTGGACCACCCCGAGCGGTACCAGTTCGTCGATGTCTCGCAGAACACTCACCGCAAGGGCCAGCAGCACTGGGACAATTTCCAGTGGGTGCGGCAGTACGTCGCCAAGCATCCGCGTCCGGTGAATACCACGAAGACCTACGGCGCCGACGGCTTCCGCTTCGGGGACAACCGGGACGGCCTCGAACGCTGGTGGCGCCACGTGATCGGAGGCGTCGCCTCGGCCCGCTTCCACCGGCCGCCCGCCGGCCTGGGACTGTCCGAACCGGCGGTCGCCTCGCTCCGGGCCGCCCGAAAGCTCGAGTCGCTCGTCAAGCTCTGGGACGTCCAGCCGGACGCTACACACAGCTTGTTGTCCGACCGCGCGGACAACGAGGCTTACCTGACTGCCGCTCCGGGCCGGGCCTACGCGTTGTACTTCCCCGACGGCGGTTCGGTCGGACTCGACTTGCGCAAGCACCCGGGCCGCTACACGCTCCGCTGGATCGACATCGCCACTGGCGAGTGGGCTGGCACGAAGGAGGTGGCCGGCGGCACGGTGGCCACCATCGCCGCCCCCAAGAAAGGCCATTGGCTGGCCGTCCTCGTGCGCCAGGAGAATTGACCGCGTTCGTGAGTTACGATGACTCGATGATTTCCCTTTCCCTCTCGACAAGGAACCTTGACCATGACCCACGCGAAGCCCGCTGGCCGACAACGCTTGTCCCTTTTGATTCGTTGGTGCCCGTACACCGCCCTGGCTACGATCAGCCTGGTCCTCTTTGCGACGACCTTGGCCGCCCAGTCGCAACCCGGGAAGATGCGGGTGATCATCGATGCCGATACGGCGAACGAGGTTGACGATCTGTTCGCCATCGCTCGAGCGCTGGTGGCGCCCGAGTTTCAGATCGAGGGGCTCACGTCGGCGCTGTGGCGTCATCGTGGTACGCCCAATTCGGTGGAACTGAGCCAGGCGCTGAACGAAAAACTCCTGGACCTTGCCGGGTTGCGTGACACCATCGCCCACCCCCAGGGCAGCGCGGAAGCTCTGCCGGACACCCGTACCCCTCAGGATTCGCCTGCCGCACGGCACATCATCCAGCGTGCCCATGCCGGCAGTGCGACCGACAAACTGCATGTACTCATTCTTGGCGCCGCCACGAATCCCGCGTCCGCCCTGCTGCTCGATCCCACGATCGCAGACAAGGTGGTTTTTGCCTTTATCGATGGCGATTTCCGCGACGGAAAGTGGGGGCCGGGAATCTACAATTGGAAGAATGACATCGCCGCGGTCCAGGTGATGTTCGCGTCTTCGGTCGAGTACTACCACATGCCGGCGCCTTCGGTCAGCGGCGACCTGGTCATGACCCGCAGCGACGCGCGGCAGCACTTGGGGGGCCGCGGCGCGCTGTGGGATTTCCTTGTGGAATACTGGGAAAAGCACCCTCGTTATGGCAAAATTGAAAGGACGCGGATGTGGGATGTGGCGTTGGTCCAGGCCTTCCTGCGCCCTCAGCTTGCACAGCGCACCATAACCGGTGCGCCCATCGTGCATGCCGTGGATCGAGTCGAGCAGTTCCCGGACAATCCGCGTCGAGTGACCGTATTCAGCAAGATCGACGTTTCGGGCATGCTCGCCGATTACTGGCAGGCCGCAGGTGGAAGGTGAGTCAGAACTGGAAGCTTCATCGCGGCTGGTGCGACCCGCGTTCGGCGCCCACGGGCCGTGAACTGGATGCCCGCACCGCGGTGACGGGGGCCCGCGGCCAGACGCAGCAGGTCGAATATCCGCTGCCGGAGCGTCCGCCGTATGGCGTCTTGTCCTGATGCCGTTTTTGTGTTTTTCACGCCGAACAACGGCGATTTCGAGGAATTCAAATTGAGAAAAGAAACATGAAACTCACTGTTTCCCTTTTGTGGCTGCTGGCTGTCGCCTTGTCCATTTTCCAGCCTGCCTCCGGCGGGGCGACCGCGTTGGAATCGTTGCGCGTCGCCGAGAACCAGCGATTTCTGGTGACCGCGTCGGGCAAGCCGTTCTTCTGGTTGGGCGATACCGGCTGGGAGTTGTTTCATCGTCTGAACCGTGAAGAGGCGGATCGGTATCTCGAAGACCGGGCGGCCAAAGGATACACCGTGATCCAGGCAGTGGCACTGGCGGAGTTGAACGGACACTCGGACCCGAACCCCTATGGGCATCTACCGCTGATCGACCAGGATCCCGCACGCCCGGCTGTGAAGGAAGGCCCCGACAACGATTACTGGGACCACGTGGATTACATTGTGGACAAAGCCAACTCGCTGGGACTGTACATCGGCTTTCTCCCGACGTGGGGGCGGTATTGGCATGATGAGGTGCAAGGCGGGAAGCCGCTGTTCACGGTGCAGAACGCCGAAATCTACGGCCAATGGCTCGGGCAGCGGTACCGGGACAAGCACCTGATCTGGATTCTGGGCGGGGACCGCACGATCCGGAACGAGCAGGACAAGGACCTGATGCGCGCGATGGCTCGCGGGATACGCAAGGGCGACGGCGGCAGGCACCTGATGACGTTCCATCCGCGCGGCGGCCAGGGCTCGTCGCAGTACTTCCATGACGAGCCGTGGCTCGATTTCAACATGCGCCAGAACGGCCACATCGTGAACTTCGAACAGGGATACCACAACACGCGGATCGATTACGACCGGACACCCATCAAGCCCGTGCTGGATGGCGAGCCGATCTACGAGGATCACCCGATCCGGTTCCGAGCGGTCGAGGAAGGCCACTCGATCGCCTCCGACGTCCGCCGGCCGCTGTATTGGAATCTGTTCACCGGAGCCTTTGGACACACCTACGGACACCACTCAGTCTGGCAGATGTGGCAGCCCGGCCGCCGGCCGGTCAACAATCCGCTGATGCCTTGGTACGAGGCCATCGACCAGCCCGGCGCCGGGCAGATGCAGTATGGCCGCTGGCTCATCGAGTCGCGTCCGTTCCTGACGCGGGTGCCGGACGACTCGATCCTGGTCACCCACCACTCGGACCACACCCAACTCGACGCGCCGCGCGACGGTATCGTCAGCACAAAGCTGACGCACGTAGTCTACACCCGCGATCCGGCGGGCAAGGCGGCGCTGTACGTCAACGGTGCGGTCATCCAGTCCGGCGACGTTCGCGGCGACCTATCGGATTGGCAGGACGACTTTCGTCTGGCGCTGGGCAACGAGTTGACCGGCGACCGGCCTTGGTTGGGCGAGTTGTACCGCGTGGCCCTGTATGACCGTGCCCTGGATGCCAGCCAGATCGCCCGTTTGGCCAAAGCCGGTCGGGACCAATCGGCGACCGAGGCTTTGGTGCTGTACGAGTTCCGCGAAGGGACGGGGCAGGTCGTCCGGGACACCTCGGGCACGGGAACTCCCCTGCATCTCCCGATCAAGGACGCCTCGACCGTTCAGTGGCTCGCCGGCGGCGGCCTGCGGCTGGTCGGACCGTCGCTGATCGCCTCTCCAGGCCCCGCGACCAAGGTGACCGAAGCCGTGAAGCGGTCGAAGGCCATCACGATGGAAGCCTGGATCAAGCCCGAGAACACGGTTCAGGCGGGTCCGGCGCGGATCGTGACCGTCTCGCGCGACATGAGCGTGCGCAACGTCACGCTAGGTCAGAAGGCCGATGCCTACGAGGTCCGTTTCCGCACGACGGCGACCTCGCCCAACGGAGAACCGGCCATCGCGTCGCCGGGCGGCGAGCCGCCGAATGTGCCCGTGGTACCGACCTCCGTCCCCGGTGCAGGGCGTTACCGGTTCGTCGGCACCCGCGACATCGAGGGAACCTACGCCATGGTTTACGCGCCGGTCGGTCGCAGTTTCCGGGTGCGGATGGACACGATCACTGGCGCGAAGGTCCGCGTCTGGTGGTACAATCCGCGAAACGGCCAAGCGACCGAGATCGGCACGTTCGACAACAAGGGCGAGCGGGAATTCACACCGCCCGATCGAGGCGAAATGACCGACTGGGTGCTGGTCCTGGACGACGCCGCCAAAGACTACCCCGCACCAGGTGCTCGACAATAACAGGGTTTGCCGAATCGTCGATCCAAGTGAGAAATCGCAATGACTGAAATGGAGAAGACCATGAGACAGAATGTACGACTCGCAATGCTGAAAAATCGCAACCTATTCTTGTTGGCCGTCGTCCTGATCGTCGGGCGCCCGGCATTTGCACAAACGCCGGACCTGCGGGTCTCGGAGAACGGGCGGTTCCTGGTCCAGCAGGACGGGACGCCATTCTTCTGGCTGGGCGATACGGCGTGGGAGCTATTCCACCGTCTCGATCGGGAAGAGGCGGACCGATATCTCGAGGACCGTGCGGCAAAGGGCTTTACGGTCATCCAGGCGGTGGTGCTGGCCGAGTTGGGCGGATTGGACGATCCCAATCCGTACGGCCACACGCCGCTGGTCGAAAAAGATCCGGCCCGGCCGAACGAGCCGTATTTCCAACACGTCGATTACGTTGTCGATCGAGCCGAATCGTTGGGACTGGTCGTAGGCATGTTGCCCACCTGGGGCCGTTACTGGAAGGGCAGGGGCATTTTCACGCCTGAGAACGCACGGACCTACGGGCGTTTTCTCGGCCAGCGTTATCAGGGCAAGCCTGTCATCTGGATCCTCGGCGGGGATCACAATCCGGACACCGACGGCGAGCGCGACATCATCCAGGCGATGGCCCGTGGGATCAAGGAGGGCGACGGCGGGCGCCATCTGATGACGTTCCATCCACGTGGCCCAGGTCTTTCGTCGGACTATTTCCACCAGGCCGACTGGCTGGATTTCAACATGTTTCAGTCGTCCCACGCAGCCCGCGATCACGATACCGGCCTGTTCGCCGCGCATGATTACGGCCTGACCCCGGTCAAACCGACGCTGGACGGCGAGCCGCGCTATGAGGCGATCCCGGTCGGCTTTTACAACGCCGGAGCGGATCGCGACCTGCGTTTCGATGACTACGACGTGCGTCAAGCGGCCTACTGGTCGTTGCTGGCGGGCGCCTGCGGCCATACCTACGGCAACAACAACGTCTGGCAGATGTGGCAGCCGGGACGCAAACCGGTGATCTGGGCGTCCACCCCTTGGCACGAGGCGCTCGACCATCCCGGCGCGACCCAGATGGCATACGTCCGACGGCTCTTCGAGTCACGTCCGTTTGAAAAGCTCGTGCCCGATCAATCCATCCTCCTGGACGGCCCGATGCACGGCGGAGCCAAGGTCCGCGCCGCCCGCGCGACCGACGGTTCCTTTGTGTTCGTCTATTCGCCGCGAGGCGAGCCCTTTACGGTCCGCGTCCATGTGATTCGCACGCACAGGATCCGCCAGAGTTGGTTCGATCCCCGCACCGGCGAGGCGCGCCAACTGCACACGACCGATACGCCCGGCTTCCAGACCTTCGTGCCGCCGACGTCGGGACGGGGCAACGACTGGATTCTGGTCCTGGACGACGCCACCGCAGGGTTCCCCTTGCCTGGCCAAGTGAAGTAGCGGCTTATGGAACAGGCCCTGTGCCGCGAGTGCGGCTCCCGCGAACGCACAGGCTTGTCGAATCGTCTGCACGAAAGAAGAAATCGTACTGACCATGACGGAGAAAGAAACCATGAAACGAAATGCACGACAGTTGACACTACCAAATCCGACGATCGTTTTCTTGGCCGTCGTCCTGATTGCAGGCCCAGCGGTCACTGTCTCGGCGGACCTGCCGGGCCTGCGGGTCTCGGAGAACGGGCGGTTCCTGGTCCAGGAGGACGGGACGCCGTTCTTCTGGCTGGGTGATACGGCCTGGGAGCTGTTCCACCGTCTCAACCGCGAAGAAGCGGACCGGTATCTCGAGGACCGGGCGGCAAAGGGCTTCACCGTCATCCAGGCGGTTGCCTTGGCCGAGTTGGATGGGCTGCACACCCCAAATGCGTACGGGCATCGGCCGCTCCTGGACAACGATCCGACGAAGCCCGACGTCAAGGACGGCCCGAACAACGATTACTGGGACCACGTCGATTACATCGTGAACAAGGCCGGGTCACTCGGCATGATTATCGGCTTTCTCCCGACCTGGGGCGACAAGTGGAATAAGAAGTGGGGCGTCGGCCCGGAGATCTTCACGCCCGAGAACGCCGAGGTCTTCGGCCGCTGGCTCGGGCAGCGGTATAAGGACACATCGAATATTATCTGGATCCTGGGCGGTGACCGGCCGATCGAGACGGAAGCCCACCAGGAGATCATCCAGGCGATGGTGCGCGGTTTGGCCAAAGGCGACGGCGGCCGGCACCTGATGACCTTTCATCCGGTGGGCGGACAAACTTCGTCGACATGGTTCCATAAGGCAGACTGGCTTGCCTTCAACATGCTGCAAAGCGGCCACAACCCGCAGAGCACCAACTACGTTCCTGTCGAGCGCGATTACGCCTTGGAACCGCCGAAGCCGACGCTTGACGGGGAACCCGCGTATGAGTATCCGCCCGACGCCATGCCCGCCAAGCGTCCGGTCGGTGCCTCGCAGGTCCGGCGGAATGCGTACTGGGCGGTCTTCGCGGGAGCCTTCGGTCACACCTACGGCACCCATCCGATCTGGCAGATGTATGACGAGGGCCGCAGGCCGCTGTGGGATGTCGTCACGCCTTGGCACCAGGCCCTCGATCTTCCCGGCGCGGCCCAGTTGATCCACCTCAAACGCTTGATGCTCAGCCGACCCTTCCTTACGCGGATTCCCGATCAGGGCGTGATTGTCTCGGAACCTTCCAAGGGGATCGATCGCGTTCAAGTGACCCGCGACGGGCGGCAGGGGCAGGATGACGCCACGTACATCCTGGCGTACTTCCCGCGCCATCAGCGGGTGACTCTGAACACCGGACAGATTGCCTCGAAGAATCTGCGTGGCTGGTGGTACAATCCCCGGACCGGGGAAGCGACGTTGATTGGGAAGATGACCAATGAGAAAACAATGCAGTTCGAGCCGCCGACGAATGTCGAGGGCGAGGATTGGGTGCTGGTACTGGACGACGCAGCCAAGAACTACCCCGCCCCCGGCACCCGGAAATGATGCTTTCCGATCGACAGGTTTCACCGCGCCAGCAGTCCGGCAAGCGGAGACCATCCACGTCGTTTTGCGGATCGAAGACAACGGTCAACCGCCACTGTGCGCGTCCAGGCGGGCGGTCGTTACGGTAGCCCCGTCATGCGGCCTCCGGCCGCAACCAGAGTAGGTTGGGTCTCCGACCCGACCAGGTCGGGACAGAGTCCCAACCTACAAAGATGCGCATGTTACAGCCGAAGACCCTAACCCACGGAGATGATGATGCGTTTTGCTCCCAGTACCCCAGGTCTCGCGATACTTGTCATGACCTTTGCCGTCGGTTCGATGGCGACTGCCTCGCAGCCGGCGGCACGGCAAGTTCCTGCCGATTCCGGCGGCCCGCTGGTCGCAGGCGGTGCGTCGGCCTTGCACCGCGGCGTGTACGAGGTCGCCTTGAAAAGCGATGGTGAGATCCACGATCCGTATCTCGGGTCGAAACTGACGGTGACGTTCACGCGACCGGACGGTTCGCTTGTCACGGTCGGGGGTTTCTACGACGGCGGACGCACGTTCAAAGCGCGAGCCTACTGCGATGCGCTGGGCCGGTGGTCCTGGAAATCGAAATCGGACCAAGCGGGACTCGATGGCAAGTCGGGATCGTTCCAGGTCGTCGCCAGCCCGCTTCCCGGCAAGCTCCGTCACCATCCGCAGGACCCGCGGCAGTTTGCCTTCGACGACGGCCGCTGGTTCCTGCACATCGGCGACACGGGTTACCGCTACGTGGCCCCGACCGAACCTCGCTGGCAGGCTTACTTCGACCAGGCGGTGGAATTGGGCGTTACGAAGATCCGCGTCTGGTTCTGCCAAGGCCGGCACGACGTGCGGGACCTGTTGACCAAGGATCGGCGCGGGCTGAACTTGTCCTACTGGCAGGAGATCGACCGGCGACTGCTGTATGCGTTGGGCCAAGCACCGCACGTCCAGATGCAATTGATCCCTTACGGCGAAGACGGTCCGGAATTGAACCGCTACGGCACCGGCGATCCGGCCGCCCAGTTGATCGCCGCGTATGCCCAGGCTCGCCTGAGCGCTTTGCCCAACGTCCAGTGGACGATCTCCAACGACATGCTCATGCTGAGCCAGGGACAGCAGCCCAGCCGCAACTTCCACGTCCCCGCGGCGGTCATCGATCGGATCGGGCGCGATATGGCCGCGCGCGAGCCGTGGGGAACGCTGCTGACCAACCATCAACGGCGGCGGTCGGGGTACGCGTTCGTGGACTCGCCCTGGTCCGACATCATCACGCTTCACGATCTGGACCAAGTCGCCGGCGAAGTGATTCTGAAGTACCGTCCAAAAGCCGAGCGACCGGTGGTGCTGGACGAAGACCGTTACGAGCACTGGCGCGAACCGCAGAACCCGCGTTACTTCTTCCGGCGGTTGATGTGGGCCAGTCTGCTGTCCGGCGGCCATGCGACCTACGGGGGCTTGCGGACCTACGAACCCTATGATGGCAAGCAGCAGGGGATCCAAGGCTACCAGGACGCTCGCCGGGCCGGCACCTTGAAGGGCGGGGCGGACGACTTCGTCCACATCCACCGCTTCTTCGCCGATGCCGAGTTGACGCTGGTCGGCATGAACCCCAACGACGCCATGGGCGGCAACGACGGCCACGCCGTCAAGGTCATTGCGGGCGAGCAAGCCATCATCGCCTATCTGCAAAACGCCGACTCGCGCACGCCGGAAACGGCCAACGTCGCCGAGACGCAGGCGACGTGCCGGCTGAGCCTGCCGCCGGGTGACTGGCAAATCCGCTGGTACGATCCGCGCACCGGCCGCTGGCACCAGAACCCCGGCGCGGGACAAATCGGCGGCGGCGACCCCCGGGATTTCAAGTCGCCCTTCGTCGGCGACGCGGTGTTGTTGCTGCAACTGCCCTGAACTATCGAGCCGTGAAGGAACGAGGATTTGACGGACCGGACCAGCGAGGAGCTGTTGGCGGCCCCCGGGGCGTGGCTGAACGCGCTGGCGGTGGTGCGGGCGACGCAGGAGGAATCGAACCGATTTCGCAGCGTGTTCGCACCGATGTCCGGCAGTCCCAGATCGCGGCGGACGCGATTGGCCTGTTCGACAC
>REEF01001000.1 GCA_007695205.1 Planctomycetaceae bacterium | reverse complement strand
TTTCCCGAGGTATCGCGTCCGTCGCCGAGCGGTCGGTTGATGTCCAATCGTTGGCCCATCAACACTTCGGCCGGTACCAGATGTCGGAGCATTCTGGGCATTTCGGCATCGGCCACTCCGTTCTGCCGTAACCGAGCACTGATCAGTTCACGGACACTGCGGAGATTCGTGTTGGTGTCCAACGCCACCTGCTGATCGGCCAGATCGCTGATCAGCGTCGTGCCGGGGACCGGTGGGTCGAACGAATGGGTCGTTACCAAGCGGGTATTTTCAAGATCGGTCAGGTTCAGCAGATCGCGAAGGCGTCTGGGCAATTGGGCCGCGTCGATATCGTAACGCCGCAGGACGGCTTCCAGTTCTGCCGCCGTGAACGGCCGGTCATGCGCGTTTTGCTCCAGCAGATTGATCTCGTACGGCGAATCCGCTCGGGATTCGACCAACACCGGGGGAATCGGTTCCCAGACAGGCCGGCCGAACACATCCAGCCCGAACGCCAATTCACCGCGCAGATCGGGCGGCGTGAAATAGGAGGACAGGCCTCCGACGCCAGAGAAGTAATTCTGCGGTTCTTCGAAGAACTTGATCCGAGCCAGCAGGTCGAAGGCCGGATCGTTGGCCACCAAGCCATCCGAACCGGCAGCGCCAGGAACGCCGTTTGGATGGCGGCCTAGCAGCAATTGCTGCAGATTACCGGTTACACTGCCCAACGCAATCTCGGGCGTGCCGTAGCCCATGCCTTTGGGATAGTTTCCCGTGTTGCCGGCGGCCAGTACGGTCGGACCGGGACGGTTGCCGAAGAATCGCGTCGGGTTGCCGTGCGCGTTGACGTTCAAGCGTCCGTCCAGGTCGACGCATAGGATGGCGAACAACGGCTTGTACTTTCGCCCGTCCGGCGACGTCTGGATGGGCATGCCCAGATCGACCCAGATGCTGTCCGGGATCCCGTCCCCATCGTTGTCCACGTCCCACGGACCGTTGATATAACGACGCAAAACGGCATTCAGCTGATCGTCGTAATCGCCAGGACTGTCAATTAAAGCTTGTTGGTACGCACCCCAGGCCATGGCGAATTCGGGATTGCTGCCGTCGAAATTCGGCCCCATGGGGCGCATGATCACCATGCGGCGGAAGTCCGGGTCGCGGATCAGATCTCGTATCTGTAGATTCCCGCCTCCATCCAACTCGTACGCCCAATGATTGATCAGCGCCGGGCGGTGCAGCGACGGGATGATATCCAGGCTGCTGGTCGCGTTGGGTAACACCATCCCCAAAAACATGTTCTGATAGTCCACGGCGTCGTAAGGTTCGTTCGATCCACCTTGAAACAAGGAGTTAGGCGAACTAAGCGGAGCCAGCGCGAACCCGCCTTCGTCGCGGACGATGTGATGCGGCAATAACGCGGCAGGAACTTGCATGCCATTGGGCAAGTTAACCGGTGCATCCAGCTTGGCGACCTGGACGGTAGCCGCGAGATCATCTACGATGCGGAACCCGACACCCGCTCCGCTGAACGGCCGACCGTTGACAATGAATTCGGCATTGCCGAGATCGTCCCAACTGGGCTCGACGCCCTGGTCGGGACGGAAGTCCAGAACGCGGATCACCGGCACTTCACCTGGGCTATACAGGAAGCCGACGATCGTCGTGCTCCAGCCTCGCGCCGGACCCGATGTGATCGTCAGAACACGGCCGACACAAAAGCCGGACGGGTGTACGGTTGGTTGCAGGACAAATGAGTCGCCAAACAGATCGCGCAGCGACGTATTATCGACCGCCAAGTCTCGAAATTGCCGTCCAGACCGCGGAAAGGCGAAGCCTCCAGCACTTTCGAAGTCCGGATCCGTGTTCCAATCCCGGAGGTCGCTGGCGCTTCTCAAGCGTCCGCGAAATCCATCTTCCCCATAATAATCGCGCAGCAGCGAGTGGAATCGCACGGCGCTGGTGCGTTGGTTCGTATCGCGCAGCAACTGGTACATTGCGCGGTCCAGGTCCTTCTGCGGCTGGACGCCCAACAATTCCTCCCGCGCAAACGCCTCGGCCGCTCGGCGGAATTGGCCCGAAACGATGACGTAGGTCGCCATCAGCAGGGTGAACAACACCAACAGGCTCAGCACGACAAGGATCACCACCCCGCGGCGACGTTTGTGTTTTCGTAACATGTCTCAATCTCCGTGTCGTTTCTCTCTGCCAGCGGCCGCTTGCCCACCACCGCTGCTTTTGTTGTTTTGGTCGAGGCCCGCTACCGGGTCGTCCAGAGCGACGAGTTTTCCAAACGGACCGTCTTCTCGTACACAGCTACCACGTTGTTCATCAAAGTGGCCTGGGTGATGATCTGCGGGTTCTGCTGCATGGCCATGACGATGCGATCCCAATCCGAACCTTGCAGCGAAACGTTCCTACGATAGTGTCCCGTGCCCGTATCTTCGATCTCAGCGTCTGCTGCGATAACGCGATACCAGCGGAAAAAGTGGATCGGATTGCCCGGAGGGGACGGAACCTTGGCCGATAGCATCAACCAATCGCCCGTGCGAAGCGTCAGGTCTTCTTTCGGTCGATTGACCCGGGTTTGCAATATGACTTCGCCCCCGCCAAAGCCGGCGCCCTCAAACCAAGTGGCGTTCAAAACTTCGACGAGGCGCTCGTTCTCCGGGCCATCAATCAGTGGGTCGTAGGTGGTATCGAGATGTCCGATCCTCATCGACATGTCGCGTTGATGGAACACGACGATCGACAGCAGGTATTGGTCGGTATTCTGAGCCGGCGTGTTGCCGGGAAGCAACGCATCCTGCATGGGTGTCAATGTGGCCATCCAGGTGTAAGCACCATCGAATTGCCGTTGGGTTAAGTCTGGGCCGTAGACCTGGATGGGCGGCGCCGTCGGATCGGGCAATATGTCGAACACCAGATCGTCCTTGGCCATGAAGACCTCCAGCGCCTGGGGTAACGACATGCCTGTGGTCCCAACGGGCTGGTCACGCAGACTGATCCGCTGCATGCGAGTCCTCATCTCCGTATCGTCAGGTGAGATCGCATAGTACGGAAAGAATTCGGTATTCGGATCGATCGCAGGTCCGCCTGAGGCCGCGATTTCGAAATGGGTAGCCAGGAATAGTGGATCGATGCAGAAAGATCGGCTCTTAATCGCTGGATTTCCCGGCGCGGCGGTTTGCCTTGGATACTCGACGTAAGTTCCGTCGCTGGGCCGCAATCGCGTCCACATGTTGGATTGGCCCATCGATCGGATCTCGAATTCGCGGATGGCGTTGCGGCCCACGCGGTCGGAGCGGTCGGCGATCATGCCTCGCATCGTGCGGCTGCCCGCCAAGGGCACGACCAACAGCACGCCCAGCAGCCCGACCGCGACGATCCCGATGGCGAACATGACCTCGACTAACGTCACACCACGTCGCCATACGGACGGCCGACGTGGCCCGGGCTTCCTTCGGTCATCCGCCACGTGGTCCGGTCTCTCCGAGACCGGTTCGAACGTTGCAGACATAAGCTTTGTGGCTTCGCTCCGCGTCTCGGAGATACGCGACCACGTGGGGCGGGCCATGTGGGTGCGAAAACGATCGATGGTTTTGCATGCATAGTGGAACATGATCAGCGTCCTCCGATGGCAAAGCGCTGTTCGCTGAATTCGCGGGCTGCCGCCAACGACTCGGAAAAATCGGTTCGAGCCTCCCAGGCGTTCTGAGCAGAGACCACGCCGCCGCTCTGATGGCCGATCGAGACCCACAGGTTCACCGTTTCCTCCAGGTTGCGGTTGTAATCTTCGCCGAACACGGGGACGCCTTCCCCAGGCTCCATCATGTTCCGCAAACTGCCGATCAGCAGATGGACCGTGCCGGGCCGAATCACCGGCAGGTCCCGGCCGACAATGCGATCGATCGAACCGGTTGGCGAAAACATGATCACGATCGGCGACGTGGCCTGGCCCAGTTCCAGGCCGTTCAGCCCGATCCCCGAAAGGCTCAGATCGATCACCGCGTCCCCGCTAAAGGCCATCGGCGTCACCCCGGACCGCTGCGGCGACCGAAACACCTGGTACTGCATGTCTCCCGTGGGGGGCGGCGGCTCGTGGATCTCGCCTTCGATCGTAATTTGCGGCAAGGCGATCGCGATGATGCGATACCTGGGTCCTTTGAAATCGAAGCGGATCGTATCGCCTTGTTGAACCAAAAATTGGAAACTGGCGCTGGAGACGGTTTGATCCATCGTGGGCGGGGGCGTGGCGCTTAGCTGCACAAACGCCGCCTGGTACTGAGGCCGGTTGGTATCAGGGTCGTTGCTCACGACCGAAGAATCAACTCGGATTCTCGCACCCACCACATCGCCGCCGTACGGCGGCGGCGTTTCAGCGAGGAACAGTTGCTGGCAGAACAACGTATCGGCCGGGAAACCTTCCGGCAATCGCTCGGTCTCCAGCCACAGCCCGACCGGACGACCTCGCTCGGCAGCCTGGGCCTTGGCCAATTGCACGTACGTATTCAATTGGCGGGATGCCTCGCGCAACGCACGATCCTGTACCGCCGTCCGCATCATGGGCAGCGAGATCCCCAGCAGCAACGACATGATCAAGATCACCACCAGCAGTTCGGTCAACGTCATCCCGCAGCGATGGCCTGCGAGTCTCCCAGAGACTCGCCCACGTGGTCCGGTCTCTCCGAGACCGGCTTTGGCCGGACCGGATACGAGTCCCCATGAGACTCGACC
>REEF01000833.1 GCA_007695205.1 Planctomycetaceae bacterium | reverse complement strand
ATCGAGACGGCACTCGGAAACTAGGTCCCCCGCGCCGAGCGAAAGTGGGTCCCCAGCGCCGAGCGGGACTCCCTCTGTGGGCCCCGAGCGCCGAGCGGGGCTCCCCTCTGTGGGCCCCGAGCGCTGAGCGGGACCCCCGTAATTCTCGCGCGCCGAGCGAGAACAGGGTCCCGTCCAGCGGTCGGGACCCACCTGCCCAAACTTCACCGCCTGCTGACGCTATTTCTTTTTCCGACTAGCGGACCGGCATTCGGATCACCTGGATGCTGAGCGGCGGACACTCGATCTGTCCTATCCCTTGGAACGGCTGCTCGACGATCTTTACTTCCTGGCGTCCCGCATGGTTGGTCGCCGAGGGATCTTCGCCGGCGATCACCCAAGCGGTTCCTTGATCGGCCACCTGAGCCCCGGCAAGGTTCAGCTCGATCGTCTTGGCATCCGCGTTAGGGTTGACGATGGCGACGGTGATCGCGGACTGGTCTTCGGTCCAGGCGGCCGAGACGTCGAGGCTGACCAACCGATGGTCCCCCGTGACGTCCAGCGGTATGGTTCCGAACTCGCGGCGATACAACAGCAGCGGCAGTGCGGTCGTGTCAAAAAAGGCCTCGGTCTTGGTCGTCTTGATGCATCCGATGACATTGACCGTCTGGGCGTAATGGGCCATCTGGATCAGATCACTATGCCGGAAGTACTCGTGTAATCCGATGGCCACTCCCAGCGCATCGGCCAGGTCGTAGCTGCATCCCAGTTCGCCGTAGACGTACGGCTGGTACCAGTAGTTCCACTCGGTCATGGCCACCGGCATCGGTCCGTCTTCCAGCAAGCCCAAATCGGCCTGGAGACGGCGATGGCCCTCGGCCTTTTCTCGGACCGAATCAGCCAACTGATTCACATGAGCGATCACGTTATCACGATTCTTGCTGCGATAGAAATGCTCGGCGATCCAATTCATGTGATCGGCACACTCGCGCAGCATGCCTTCGGTCCAGGTGCGTTTCTCGTTCGGGTCATACTGCCGATTGATGGTCCCCAGTTGTCCGCTGCCGACCAGTTGCAGTGAATCGTCGACTTGCCACATGGCGTCGGCCACCTGGTTATGCTTCAGCGTATAGTGCCGCAGTTGCATGAACCCCAATTGCCAGGGTCCCCACATCTCGTTGCCCACGCACCAGTAGCGGACACCGTAGGGTTCGGCTTGTCCGTTTTCGACTCGCCAACCGCCGCCGATCGTTTCGTCGGATGCGTTGCAGTATTCGACCTGCTGGGCTGCCGAGTACGCATCGCCGAACCCGGTGTTCACGGCGATCATCGGTTCGGTATTCAGTTCTCGGCAGAAATCCATGAATTCGTCCAAACCGAAATCGTTATGTTCGACACCGGTCCAAGCCGGATTTTTGCGCGGCGGGCGACGGTCGCGATCGCCGATCCCGTCTCGCCAATCGTAGCCGCTGACGAAATTGCCGCCGGGCCAGCGGTACATGGGCGCGTTCAACTCCTTCAGCAACGCCAGGGTGTCGGCCCGCATGCCACGAACGTTGTCCTCCGGCATCAGCGAAACCGTGCCGATCCAGACGGGTCCGCCGCTGACGTGGATCTCCAGCATGGCCTGATCGGTGCTGGTCCCTGCCACGAATCGCAGCGGATACTTCTCGTACGCTTCTGCCACAGAGGAAATCGACACGTCCTGACGCGCTGCGGGATCGTCGCCCCAGACCAAGGAGACCACGACCGCCGTCCCGGCCTCTGGCGCCTTGAGCCATACGTAACCCTCGTACGATTTGTCTTGGACGACGCCCAGGTCTCGTTGGCGAATCCCGCTGCCTGCTGCGACGCGCGGCGTCTGGCTGCCGACGAAAGAATCCTCGGTGATCATCTGCACCGAATCGGGCGAGCCCATGATCTGCCAAGGAGAAGCGCCGACCACAGGAAACGGAGTGTCCTGCAAGCTGCGATAGGGACGGTACTGGGGAGTGATCGGGAAGTAGAACTTGCGGTCCTCCAGCATCTCGGCCCAGATCCCTCCGTAGATGCAGCGGCCCAGATGCTCGATGAACTGGCCGTACACGAACGGATTGATCGGCTGGCCTGTTTCCTCGGCGTGCAAGGTGACCGAGGGCGTCAGTTGGCTGAGGTCGATCTTCTCTAATCGCACGTCGTCAAACCAGGCTCGACCGCTGGACTGGCCCCATCCGCCGAACAGGCAATTGATCGTGATTTCTTGTTGGTCTCCGGTACGGATGATCGACTGGACCTGGGTCCAATCCGACGTGCCGGAAACGGCATCCGTCGCTGCCGATCGCTGTTGTTCATGGACGTTCAACATGGCGCCGCGACCGGTGCCTGGGTCCAAATCTTCGGTGCGAATCCATCCGGACAACCGGTAGGTGCTGTCGGGTTGGACGGCGACGGTGGTCTGCCAGCTCAGGTCCCCGCCCGCTGTCGATGCGATCATCACACATCGCTCGCCCGTACGCCCGCCATCGACATGTCCGAAATCACCGCTGCCCGCCCAAGTCTGCGGGCGCCAGCCTTCCGGCGCGCCGTCCACCGTCGCCTCGAACGAAGGGTTCGGCAAAAGATTTCCGTCATCGTCCGCCCACGCAGCGGAACCTCCGACAGTCCAGAAAACGGTCAGAAGAGCCCATCCCAAGAACCATTGACATCGCATGTTCATCGTCGTTTTATCCTTGTTGGTTAATCCGAGTGACAAGTTGCCATTATCGGTCAGTCTCGCGAAGTTCGCAAGTCAGGGCCGCTGCAGCGAAAACAGGCGCAAGTTCGACCGGTTGCACCGAGGATGGTATGCTACTAGAATTCGGACGCTGGGCGGAATCTTTCACCGCAATCTTGATTTAGAAGGTCATTCGTATCGCAGGGTGCATCGGACATGCAGCAACCATCGCCGGCCCAAGAAGTAACCGTTGGTAACACGCGTGTTCTGATCGGGGACAGCCGCGATGTCTTGGCCTCGCTGGATTCCGAATCGGTGCAGTGCTGTGTCACGTCTCCGCCGTATTGGGGGCTTCGGGATTACGAGCATGCTGCCCAATTGGGCGCAGAGGAATCACCGAAACAGTATGTTGCGAACCTGGTAGCCGTCTTTCGCGAAGTACGCCGACTACTTCGGCCTGACGGCACCTTTTGGCTTAACGTTGGGGACGGCTACGCGCGTAATGGCGGTGTTGGTGTTTGCGGTCCCAATGCCAAAGTTGGCAACACGAGGAAGTTGATCCAAAAGCGCAACTGCCGCGTTCCCGAGTGTTGGGGGTTAAAGGATCGCGATCTGATCGGATTGCCGTGGCGAGTCGCGTTTGCTTTGCAGGAGGATGGTTGGATTCTCCGGTCGAAGATCACCTGGGTGAAAAAGTCGCCGATGCCGGAGAGTGTTCGGAATCGTCCGTCCGGCGCCACCGAGGACATCTTCCTGTTCGCCAAACAGCCCGGTTACTACTACGACCATGAAGCGATCCGGGAGCCCTCGGGGGCCAATTTGCGAAATTATTGGATGCTCGGACCGAACACCAGCAACGCGTCTCATCCCGCCGTCTTTCCGAACGAGCTTGCCCGACGCTGTATCCTTCTGGGCAGCCGGCCGGGCGATGTCGTTTTGGATCCCTTCTCGGGATCGGGAACCACGGGAATCGTCGCGATCGAACTACGCCGCAAAGCTATCCTCGTAGAATTGAACGAGGCGTACGCTCGCGAGTCCGAACGGCGACTACGCAAAGGCGTACAAGAGAGACTCTGGGCATAAGCGATGTCAGTATTGGCTTCCCTGCGTGATGAATACCACCGGCAGATTGGTCTGCAGATCGTACGTTTTTCGGGTACGGCGGCGAAAAACTATCCAAACTTTGCAGACTCCGGAAGCCGATCCAGTATCTCGATCGCCTCACGTCTCTCTGACGCACTTGGATTCGCAAGACATCTTGGGCGACTTGACGGGCAACGAACTGGCAAGCTGTTCGAGGGCTTAACGTGCTGGTTTGTGTCTGAGGCTTTTGCTGCCATCCAGCACCTGCGTCCTGGCATGTGGGATTACAGATCGGAGCAAACTGCGATCCATAGCTTTGTCCAGTACCAACATTTGAAGGTGCTAGACTCTGTAGTCGGGACGAACGCAACGCTTGCGGCAGCCTTGGGGCGTGATTACATTATTACCCCGGATGTCGTCGTTGTTCGTTACCCTGTTTCCGACGACGAAATCAACAAACGCGGACTTGTCGTCGATACCGAGAGTTCCGTCGCCAAGCTAACGCAGTTTCGTGCCGCCAACCAGTTGGATTCTGAGTGCCGACCGTTTCTCCACGCGAGTATCTCATGTAAGTGGACAATCCGAAGTGACCGGTCCCAAACACGCGCACGGAAGCCCTGAATCTAATCCGTAATCGTAAAGGACCGCTGCCTCATGTCGTCGCTGTCACTGCTGAACCACTTCCGATGCGCATTGCATCTCTCGCACTTGGGACCGGCGACCTTGATTGCGTTTACCATTTGGCTCTTCCGGAACTGCGGGATGCTTGCGATGCGATTGACGGCGGCGAAGATCAGTTGGAAATGCTTGATACGATGATCGAAGGCAACCGGCTTCGTGATATCAGTGATCTCCCCCTGGATTTAGTGGCTTAGATCATTCATGGCAAACGCGTATCATCCCTCGGGGGACCGCTGGCGGCGACCAGGCGTTGGGCGGCGGGTAGGCCGAATTTCCAGAACAGGGCG
>REEF01000897.1 GCA_007695205.1 Planctomycetaceae bacterium | reverse complement strand
CCGGTACCGGCCGTTGCGCCAGGCGATCGAGCATCTGATGGCTGGCTTGGGTGACGACTATCCCCACGGCCAGGACTACCTGACGCGGCTGGACCAGTTACAAACGGAGATGGCCCAGGCGGACGATGGTGGGAATCGCCAGTTGCTCGACGATTTTGAAAACTTGCGGCGCGAAGCGTTGGTCGCCAACCCGGCGGTCCACGGTCGCAAGATCGTGTACGTCGTTCGGCAACAGTACATCTACGACCATCACAACACCCACAATTTTTCGCCCGACGCGCCCCATGAATTCAATCAGGGTCATTTCCGACCGGGCAGCGCGCTCAAGACCATCGATCTGGGCGATGACGGCCGGATCGCCACCTTGTTGGAAACCGACACGGGCGTCATCCGCGATCCGCGAGTCCACTGGGACGGCCAGCGGATTCTGTTTTCCATGCGGACCGATCCGCAGGCCAGCTTTCACATCTTCGAGATCCACGCCGACGGCACGGGGCTCCGGCAGTTGACCCATCTGCCCGATTCGGACAACATCCACCCCTTGTACCTGCCCGACGATACGATCGTATTCAGCTCGACTCGCGAACCGAAATACGTGATGTGCAACCGGCACATCAGCGCGAATCTGTATCGCATGGAGTCTGACGGAGCCAACATCCACCAGATCACCAAGAACACGTTATTCGACCGCGCGACCGACATCCTGCCCGACGGCCGCATCCTGTACGATCGCTGGGAGTATGTCGACCGGAACTTCGGCGACGCCCAGGCGTTGTGGACGGTCAGCCCGGACGGGACCAACCAGGCGATCTATTGGGGCAACAACACACCGGCGCCGGGTGCGGTGATCGACGCGCGCGCTGTTCCCGGCACGCACCAGGCTTTGTGTATATTCTCGTCGTGCCACGATCTGTCTTGGGGCGCACTGGCGTTGATCGACCGGCGAGTGGGCATGGACGGCCGGGCGCCGGTCCAGCGGATCTGGCCGCCCGAGGCGATGGATTTGGTGCGCGATCCGGGCACGGCCAACGGCGCCTGGGACGTCTTCATGGGCATCGCACCGAAGTACAAGGATCCGTACCCGCTGTGCGATTCGTTCTTTTTGGTGTCGCGGTTGACCGAAGGCAGCGGCGGCACGCGTGATGCCAACAATCGTACGGGGATTTTCCTGGTCGACGTGTTTGGCAACCAGCTGTTGTTGCACGCCGAGTCGCCGGGGTGCTTCAACCCCACCCCGCTGGGGCCCACGGTTCGACCGACCGTGATCCCGTCGCGTCGGGATTTCGAGCAGGCCGAGGGCACTCTGTACGTCCAAGACGTCTATCAGGGTTCGTTCATGAGCGGCGTACCGCGAGGCACGATCAAGTCGTTGCGCGTGGTCGAATCGCCCGAGAAACGCTACTGGGTTCCGGGCGCCTGGGGCGGCCAGGGGGTCCATCATCCGGGCGTGAATTGGCACAGCTTCGAAACCAAACGCATCCTGGGCACGGTGCCCGTCGAGCCGGACGGGTCCGCTCATTTCTCGGTGCCCTCGGATACGTTTTTGTATTTCCAGCTCTTGGATGAAAACGGCATGATGATCCAGTCCATGCGCAGCGGGACGGTCGTCCAATCGGGCGAGACCACCGGCTGTATCGGCTGTCACGACGATCGACGATCGGCTCCTTTGCTGGATGGAAAACAACCGGTCGGGATGGCGCTCAGCCAAGCGCCGCACCCCATGAACGGCTGGCGCGGCAAGACCGAAACGTTCAACTACATGACCGAAGTCCAGCCGGTCTTTGACCAGCACTGCGCCAGTTGTCACGACTATGGCCAGGCGGCGGGCGAGGCCTTGAATTTGGCGGCCGATCGCAATCTGATCTTCAACACGTCGTACAACGAACTGTGGCGCAAAGGCATGATCCGCGTGGTGGGCGGGGGCCCTGCCGAGACGCAACCGGCCTACTCGTGGGGCTCGCATGCCAGCCGTCTGGTCCGCGTGTTGCGAAACGAGGAACCGTCGCACGAGCCGGTGCAGTTGAGCCCTGACGAGTTCGCTCGCGTGGTCACCTGGATCGATCTGAACGGCGTCTTCTACCCGGACTATGCCACGTCGTACCCCAACCACCCGGGCGGCCGATCGCCGCTGGACAGCGCCCAGATCAGTCGACTGGAGCGATTGACCGGCCGTGACCTGGGGCGCCAGTTTCAACACGGGCGCAACCAGGGGCCGTTGGTCAGCTTCGACCGACCGGAACTGAGCCCGATCCTGGCCGGATTCGACAGCGTGGAAGATCCGGATTACGTCCAGGCGTTGGAGATCCTCCGCGCCGGTCAGACGCAACTGGCCCAGCGCCCGGACGTGGGCATGGAAGGCTTTCGGTTGAGCGGCATCGACTTGTGGCGCGAACAGAAGTACCAACAGCGTCTGCAGCTTGAATCGCAGTTTCGCGAAGCGATCCGAGCGGGCGAGAGACGGTACGATGAACCGGTCACGGAACCGTCGCAGTGAGCTGAATCAGCGGCTGTGCCAAGCCCCCATCGTTGCATGAAGAGTAGGACGGATTGGCAATCCGTCCCACGAGCGAACGTGATGCAACGTTGGGGCCACCCTACGTTGTGGCCACCCGTGGACCGGACCAGACCATGCGGCTCACACTACCGGCTCCGGCCACCGCAACCAGGCGTCGAAGACATCCTGCGTCTCGAAAACGAGACCATCCTGCGGGTGGAACCCCTGTTCGTTCACGACCACTTCATCGGCCAGTTGCCAGCCGCGCTGTTCGGCGACCAGGACGTGATCCAGCGGCGACACGGACTCGATCTCCGCCTGCTTGTCGCACGTCCACTGAAAGGCCATCACGGCCGCTTGCTGGGCGTTGGCAGCATCGAAGATCAATCGGACAGGGCCGGACTGGACGTAGAACTTGGGCATATCGGATCTCCTTATCTCAGTAGCTTGAGCTTGCGGTCAACGGCGGAAAGACCACCAGCACAACCGCGACAACCAATGCGGTGGTGGTGATCAGCAAGATTTCGATCATCGTACGACCTCGGTTCCATTTTTCGGGGTGACAGGCGGTTCGATCCCGCCTCCATGAAAAGTATCGCCGCTCGTTTGACACGGTTGGTCAAATGGCGCGAAAAATCACGAAAAGTTTGGAGATCGCGGCGAAAAAATGGGATTTCAGCGATACTTCAGCAGCAGGTCCAGCATTTTGCGGTCCAGTTGATGGCCGTGGAATTCTTCGTAGTCCACGTCCTGGCGACCGCTGTTCAGGATGCCGAACGAACCGCGCAGGTTCCACAACGCCCAGCCCCAACCGGCCTCTTGCCAATTCTGCAGGCAATCTTCCATCCAGGCCAGCGCGACGTGGTGCGGCGTGCGGTTGTGGCAGCCGAATTCTCCCACCATGACACCGATGCCGTGCTGTTGCGCCTGCTGCCAGGGAGCGATCTTCGTTTCCCATAACCAACGCCGGTCCTCCATCTGCCGGCCTACCAGGCTGCCGCCGTCGTCGGTCGGTTGAAAGGTGAGTTCCGCAGGTGGCCGGTCCCATTCGGGGCGGAGCGTTACCACGAGTTCCGGTCCGTCGCCGTGGGTCAGCCCGATTTCGGTGACCTGCAGCCAATCCCCGGCCAGCATGGCCAGTTCGACCCGCTGGCTGTCCGCAGGAATGGTCATCTCGTAACTGCGGTTGAAGACGTTCTGGTAAACTCCCCACTGCTCGCGATACTCGGCCTTTTCCCATTCGCCGGTGCCCGGTCCGCAAACGAACGATTTTTCCCAGATCATCCGGTCGTCGGCACGCGCGACCAGATCGGCACGATTCGAAACCGTCATCACGTGGATGCGTAACGTTGTCTGCTGCGGAAACGGTCCGTGGAGGATCAAGGGTGCGATCGATCCGGGACTCATCCCGGCCTTGTTCGGTGCGTACAGGGTTCCGTAAGCCTGGACCCGAGGCCAGGTGGGAGTCGGATACCGATCGGCACCTGAAACCCAACTGGCCTGGTAGTGCGAGATGTCCATCGGCGTGTAACCGCGCGTGGCCTGGGCCACACGCCAATCGGCCAGTTCCAAGACCGGCTGTTGCCCCCACTGGAGCCCGTCGGAGACGATCAACCGTTCGGGATCTTCCGCGCGGATCGCCGCGACGATCGGTTCGATCGCCCGCAAATAGACTTCCGGCTCGACCCCGGCAGGTTCGTTCAGCAGATTGAAGCTTAAGCGTTCGTTCGGAATCCCGCGATACCGCTTGGCGAACATCGCCCAATGCATCGCGCAAACCCGCTGGGCTTCGGCGTCGGTCCACAAACTGAGCCGCTCGCCGGGCCGCGCCACCGTATAGCCGGGCGCGCGGTGAAAGTTCAGCATGACGTGGATATCGTACTGCTCGCCCCAGGCGACCGCCTGGTCGATCTCCCGCAATGATTGTTCATCGAACTGAGTCCAGTCGTCGTCGACGATCCAGGTCCGATAATCCATCGGCAAGCGGACGAAATTGAACCCCAATTGGTGAATGATCTGGAAGTCCGATTCGCGAAAGCCGCCCGTGTTGCGCGGTCGGTTGAACTTTTCCAGCAGATGGAAGCCACGCCACAAGGGCAGACGATCCGGTGTCGCCTGGGGCAGCGATGACGACGGCTCGGCGGCCACCAACTCCGCAGCCCTCGAATAGGCCAGCACAAATCCCAGGGGTACCAGGCAAGCTAGAATCAGGCTCTTCATCATTCGGACC
>REEF01000999.1 GCA_007695205.1 Planctomycetaceae bacterium | reverse complement strand
CTCCAAAACGATAGCAGACTCGTCACGCCAAAAAAGACCCCCGTCCCCTTTTCTCAATCAAGCGCACCAGGGCCGTTGCCGGACCAACTTGCTGCTTAACGTTTCCAACGTCAGGTTGGCATCTTCCACGACCTGGAAATCGTACATGCCGACGCAGACGAAATCGGCGCCGTTTTCAAAAGCGTATTTGAAACCGACCTTGGGATGGATCGAACCGGCCGCCAGGATCTTGAAAGCGATCCAGGGTTGAGGCATTTCTTTCATGAACGCGATCGTCTCGTCCGGTTCCTCGCACCAGATGTTGTCGTGCTGCTTGTCCATCCGAGCTGACCAGTAGTTGTGATGATGCAGCGTCTTCATCCAGAAATCGGGGTCGAAGCCGTGTTCGTGGCACTGGACAATCGTGCGCAGGTAGTGCGCCCCGATCCCGGCGGGAACCCCTGCCGCTCGCATCCGCTCCAGCCCCAAGCCGATCAGATCGATGTCGCCCCGGCTGACATACCGGTCGGCCACCGCGCCTTGCACATAGGCCGCACAGGCGCCGTGGTCGATCGAGTACGAGATGCTGTCAAGAAATTCCTGCTTGTCACGTCCCTGGCACTGCGACATGAACTGGATCTTGCCCCCGCCGTTTTCCCAATAGTCGACGATCATGGGACCCAGGATCGGGTTGGTGATGACCGTGTTGATGCCACAGGCTTCAGCCAGACGAAAAGTCTCGAAGATCTTGTCGCGATCGTGATAGGCTCGGATCAGCTTCGAAACGTAGATCAGATCCCGAGCATGCGCGACTCCGTTCATCAGGTTGCCACCCATCATCACACGACTCAGTTCGACCTGCTTGATCTTCCCGCTAGGAACCTGATCCTTCAGTTGGTCCAGCGTGCTCCAATCCACCTTCATCGACGCGCCCGACATGCCATCCGCCAAGGTCGTCAACTGCCGCTCTTCCTGACTCTCATAACCACGTTTCTTCAACACCGCCATGACGAACGCACCGAAAAACGGAACGCTGACCAACCCGGCCAAGGCCTGACGACGAGCCAGCGTTTCCGGGTCGCCCGCCGAAATCGGTTCGCTAAGCTTCGATTGCCACCGAAGGCGCCAGCGGGATACCTGGCGAAGCGACCAGCTCCGAATCGTGCGCAGATAACGGTCCAGGCCTAATCGACCTTGCGAAAACGTCGCCACCACCAACAGGGCCAGCATCTCGACCACGTTCTTGTTGACGATCAAATAACTGCCCTCGGCTACCCCCGCCGTCGGAGTGAATAGCGGTGGATGAGCCAGATAGTACAACGCCAACAAAACCATCCCCGAGATCGCCGCCAGTCGCGTGGCACAACCCAACATCAAGGCCACGCCGATAACGACCAGCGCCCACATGTTCACCTGGTTGGTGATCGATAGCAACGTCGGGCTGTCGGCCAGTCGATGGAACCAGGCGGCTGCCACCCAGTTCGCCGATCGCAGGTAAGATTCTGCAGACCAATGGGGGTCGAACAACTTGGCCAAACCTTCATAGGCGAAATGCCAGCCTACGGCGATCCGCAGCAGGGCCATCGTGAATAGCTGGCCGCGCGTCCGATCCGAACGCACCGAGCCGCAATCATGCTTCGCGTCGGGCATACCCGAATTCTCCTCGAGAAAAAAACATCGGACCTAAGGAGTGGTGTTAGGCTCTGTCAGAAAAGGGGGCTGACCCTCTCCGGGCACACCGCATTTTTGGAGTTTTTAGCGTGCCCTCCAAAGGGTCAGGCCCTTTTCTGACAGAGCTTAGGCGTGTCGTCCAGGCAGTGTTCTACGACTATATACCCGACAAGCAACGGAGGCGAGATGAGTCAAGCCGATAAATTCAAGAAACCTGTACCTATAGAGGGATACACTTACTTTGAAAGTGCTAAAAATAGCTATGTTGGAAAATTAGAGATACACTTAATTAACTACATAATTCGAGCTGGTGGCAAGAGCGGGGTATACCACCAAGCTCAGCAGGCGATCGGATCGCAACTGACACCGATCGTGGAACTGGTGCTTACAGGCCGGCGATACGAGCCGTTTCGTTGTAGGGCCGCAGGCCGGCCGATGCGCCCAGGCCGGTAACGCAGCAAGCGCCGACGGCAGCCGCCAACCGACCGGCCTCGGCGACCGACATGCCTCGCAACAACCCGCACAAGAGACCGGCGTAGAAGGCATCTCCGGCCCCTGTGGTATCGACAACGGGGCCGGGGGGCCTGATCGCAGGGATCTCCAGGAATTGACCATCGGCCGGACTGATTAACGCACCCTCGGACCCCAACTTGATCCCCAGCAACCCTGGGGCTCCGCATTGCCGATAGATGTCGATGATCCGCTGCGGGTCGGTCTGACCGGTCTGGTGCATGGCTTCCGAACGGCTGGGAACATAGACGTCCAGGTGCGGCAGGATTCGATCCAACGGCTGCATGCCGCCACCTTCGCCCGCAGCATCCAGCGCCGTCTGGCAACCCGTCTTTCGAATGGCTGCGAACACCTCCGCCAGATCCGGCTCGAGATTGGGCATCAGCGAGTAGTAACCAATCAGGGTCATGCGGCTACGCGCAAACAGATCCAGATGATCCATGAACGTGGCCTTGGTCATCTGTTTCGGAGCGCCGACACAATGGGCAAAGCTGCGTTCGCCGCTGGGGTCGACCATGACGGCCGTCGTGCTGGTCGCCCCGGTAGGATGAGTCATCAGGTGCTGAGCATCAACGCCTTCGTCGGTCAGCTTTCGGCGGATCACGTTGGCCCAATCGTCCCGACCGACGTAGCTGAACGCCGTCACACGCATCCCCAGCCGCGCCAAGGCGATGCCCGCATTGGAAACGATCCCTCCGGTGGTCACCTCGATCGGGTCGGTCTGCAGCAAACGCCCGCCGCCGATCGGGATTTCCAGCGGCACGGGCCGCACCAGAATATCCACGACACAGGAACCACACAGTACACAGTCGATCGTCTTTTCCATGATCAACTGCCCATCAGATGCTTCAGGACGGCGAATTCCAACGCTTCGTAGTTGCGATCGCTGATACACTGCTGCTCGATGTGCTTCGGGAACGTTCGCACCTTGTCCAGCAGCATCAGGAATACCTCGCGGCTGTTCGTCAGATGCAACGTCGCTTGTTCCGCTTTCTGAGTCCGCATGACTTTGACGTCCAGCCCGACATAACGGCCCGTCTGCGCATAATTGGCCAACTCCAGCACGCGAACCTGATTGTAGGCCGCTCGCAGATTGGCCGCGCCGAACGATTTGTCCTGGTCGTACTTCAGCCCGTTTTGGTCGTTCAAATGCACGCTCCACAATTTGTCGAACGCCAAGGCGAAGGCCATTTCGTCAGCCGGATCCAGACCGGCCAGCACCGCATGAGCTGTCTCGATCAATCCGCCAACTCGGCTGGGGTCCTTGGTCTGAGCCGAGATCGCCAGCGCATGACCGATCGTCGGTAGATACGCCTGGTCCATGGGCTCGTTAGGCTTGGGTTCGATCGCCAACTGAATCTGCGGGTCGTGATCCAGCATCTGGTTCAAAGCCTCGACCAGATGATGGTGAGCATCGATAGCATTTTTCGCCTCGCGGATATAGGTGCCTTCGCGAGCCAGCCACAAGACGATCAACTTCGTCCCCAGCAGGTTGGCAATGTCGATCGCGCGTCGAGCCCGATCGATGGCCCATTGCCGCAACGCCGAATCATTGGCCGTGAAACCACCATCGATCCCTTTGGCGTCTTCCCACAATCGCGGTGCAACGAACTCGGCGACCAAGCCCTCGTCGTCCAGCATCTGTTTCATCGCCGCACATTCCTGCTCGATCTGAGCAGCCGACTTCGAGTCGACATCTGCCACCGCATCGTCGTCATGGAACTGAACCGCGTCGAATCCCAATTCCTTGTACAATTTCAGCTTCTTGCCGAACTCGATACTCGGCCGAACCGGCGGCCCGAACGGATCAGCACCCTCGTGAATGTTCCAAGGCCCGAACGAAAACCGATATTCCGCCGTCATCAGTAGCTCCTTTTTGCTTGCCTTGCCGATCGAAAGAACCGCGTGTCCATCCCAGGCGTTTGACGTTCGTCTCGACGGTCCATCTCGGTCCATCTACAGCTCACCTGTCACTCGCCGAACCGCTTCCTGATCTCCATCCATACCATTGGGCGGCGAGACGCCTAGGATGCCCTTCTAGCATAAAAGATCAGCCTGTCCATGTGCAAGCCGCTTACCCCAGAAAGACTACTCCCTTCTTTGCTGCTTGACGCTGCTGGATGCATGCAACCGTTGAAAAACACCAGCAGATTCTCGGATCAAATGCCATCTGTCCGAGACCACTCGGTTGCTGAAAAAGTACCATGCGAGCATTTTCAACAGCCCGACGTAGATATGGGGGTGATTCTCCATAAAATAGGGGGTGGGCGGCTTTGATTCAGATGCTCGGTGACAGGCCAATACAAATCACCACACGCCCAATTCCATCCACACCGTGGAGAGAACGCGACTTCCGCCCTCCATCTGTCGAGAAGCTTGCCGCCCCCTTAGATTCGCTGCCTCTTTTCATTCGCTGTCGAATGCTGGAACGACAACGAATTTGGGGAGGCATCCCAAGAGGTCACCACCACCCGCGCGAACGGTTATTTGTTTTTTCTTTTTTCTCTTGCTTCCGCTTCCGCTTCTCGTCGGGAGTGCGTTGGGCCCGGGGAGAAAGCAGGAAGCA
>REEF01000997.1 GCA_007695205.1 Planctomycetaceae bacterium | reverse complement strand
AAACACGAAAACATCCGACCAAACACGAGAATCATCAAAATTTACCAAAATCCTGTCGGTTGTCAATATACATTGTGTGTCCCCATTGCCACCATTGCCACGCTAGGCTTTGAGGGAAAAGGAGTTGCGGGGGGGTTAAGCGATGTTCATTCGCCCAGATCGCCCAATCGAGCCAGGTATTCGCTCATTTCGCTGGCGGCATGCTGGTTGCCCTGGAGCCGCGCCTGGTCGATTCCGGCCCGTAGGACTTCGCGAGCTTCGGCGAAGCGTTTGAGCCGTGTCAGTTGTTGGCCGGCCATGTGAAAGGCGGCGATCATCGGGGATGCTTCCGCCATCAGTTCGTGCAGCAGCGTCAGGCAGCGATCGTGATCGCCTTCCTTTTGCAGTTCCATCGCCAGACCGTACCGTAAGAACTGGTCGCCCGGCTGCTCCGCGAGCATCGCCTCGATCCGCTCGCGCCGTGTTGGTTGTGGCATCGTCGTGAAAACTCCTTCATGATGACCTCGCGATTAAAATTCATCCTCTCAAGCATGTCAAGCCGCTTTACGCTCCGGGCTTCAAGGGCCGGACTGCTTGAGCCGCTCCGCTCGGCGCACGGCTGGACGCCGCCCAGGCTGCAGGGTAGCATGACAGGTGGCAAGTTTTGTTACGCGTTGCGTGGTTCCGCTGCCTGTTCGTGAGATCTGGTCATCACCGTGAAACAAGTCATCGCTATCGTCAGGCCCACGTTGGCCGAAAAAGTGATCGAGGGCCTGAAGCGTGCGCCGCTGGAAGCTCTGCACGTGCGCGAGGTGAAGGGCTACGGGCGTCAAAAGAGCTATCTGGCAGAATACGACGAGAACGAATTCGCCATGGCTTTTTTGCCGAAAGTCGAGATTTCGATGTGGGTCGACGACACCCGCGTTGATGAGATCGTCCGGCGTATCGTCGAAATTGCGCGTAGCGGACGGATGGGAGACGGGAAAATTTTCGTGCTGCCGGGCGCTGCTTTCGAGAATGTCATCGATCCGGAGCGATGATGCCGGCCAACGGGTTGTGCGTTTCGTGACCGTCGAATCGACTCGAGTTCATCGCGCGACGAAAGTCAGAATCGCCTGGGCTTGCCGGCGCGTTCTCCCACCCACATCGGCTGGACGAACTCGAATTCGGTTCTCAACCGCGCGAGCTGCTCCGCGCGTTCCGGTTCATCTGCCAGCGCATCGAAATCCAGCGGCCGGTCAAGCAGCTTCTCGAGCTGGGCGGCTGCCACCCGTCGACGTTCGGTGTCTTCACGATCCAACAGCGCGACCCAAGTGCCGGGATCGTCGATCAGCCAGGCAGCGACACGTTCGGGTGTATCCTGAACGGGACCGTGCAGCGCCCGTCGGATCTGCCGCAGGCGATACCGCTGCTCGACGCTCAGGTTCCCCGTATCCACATGCTCCAGGTAGCCGGCGGCCTGATGGCCCAACCGGCGCAGTCGCACCTCGGCTGCTTGACGGCGACGGAACTCCGGGTGCCCCAAGTCCCGGACCAGTTCGTCCAGCATCTGTCGGTCCAGTGGACGCCCGGTCGCGGAGCGGATCAGCAGCGCTTGTTCGATCTGTTGAGCGAAACGGTCCAGACGCCAACCGGGGCGCAAGGTTTCAAGCATCGGGACCAAGTGGTGTCCACAGAACTCGCGATCGATCAACAGCAATCGCCAAAGATCCGGCGCGGTCAGCGTGCGAGTGGAAACACCGTCCCGAACGACCAAGGCAACAGAACCGGGGCCTGGCTGCCGATATTCGATCTGAAGGCGGCCATCCTTTTGGTTCGTATGATGCTGGATCAGGACTTGACCATTGGGTTGGACATCCACCGACCACTGTTGCTGGGCGTCGTGATAAGTGTAGGTGACGGAAGCCGCGTCGACGCCTGCATGGGAAACGACCAGGGATTCCTTGGCGTGACCTTCTGGGCAATCGAGCGTCAGACTAGCCCGTTGCCCCGGTCGCAGACCGCTTAATCGAAGGTGCCCACGATGGATCTCGAAACGCATCGAATGGCTGCGTTGCAGCAATCCTCCGGGCGTCGGTGAGGGCTCAGCCAGCAAACTGGCCGGGCTGGCCAGCCAGACGAGCAACATGGTACCCATCGCCTTGTGCGGTGACAAAGCAGAATCCTCCGAATCTGCGAACGGCCAAAGGATGGACCAGCGAAGGACCGGCGTTCTCCAGCAGCAATCAACGTCCATCCCCGGTCGCTGCATCCAAGGAAAGCATCAGCTACGAAAAGCTGGCTCGCCTGTCAAGACGAATCGATCGATCAGGCCACGGGCCAAGGTCTACGGTGCTACGGTCTACGGTGCTACGGGCGGGATGCGATAAGGCTGCATGGTACTTCCGTGCTATCATGCTGTCTGGGTTGTCGAAACCGAGCTTGCACGAAAACGGAAAAACTCGGATGATGTCAGCCCAGCATCGCGGATGCTGGGCTGAGCATGCGGAGATTCCCTTGCCAGAAGGTCATTCTTGATCGTGCCCTCATGGTTTGATTCACGGGGGCAAAGCACGGAGGCTATCCCAATGCGATGGACGCGTTTGTCCACGTGGCTTGTCATGCTAGCGTTGCCAGCATGCTTGCTCGTTCTTTCCGGATGCGGTGGTGGCACAGATGTTCCGCCTGCCGCGGCCATGTCGGCGTCCGATTCGTCGTCGAACCAAGCTGTCCAAGACGATCCGCAGGTGCGGCCGCTTGGGGGCGTTGTCCAGGTCCGTGCTGATGGACCTTCCAGCGAAACGCCCGCTCGACCCTCGATGCCATCGGCCACGAAGCCAGAAGTGCTGATCGAAACGAATCTGGGCCCGATCCGTTTGCGGCTATTTCCCGAACAGGCACCGATGACGGTAGATAATTTTTTGACCAACTACGTCGAACGCGGATTCTACGATAACACGTTGATTCACTTCGTCGCACCGGATTTTCTGATCGCAGCGGGCGGTTTTCGCACAGATTATCAGCCGATCGAACCGCGAGCCTACATCGCCAGCGAGGCAGATAACGGGCTGAAAAACGTCCGTGGCACGGTGGCGATGAGCCGTGATGCCGAGCACATGGATAGCGCGAATTGCCAGTTTTTTATCAATGTGGCAGACAATCCAAGCTTGGACCATCAGAGCCGTGAGGACGCAGCCACTTTTGGGTATTGTGTGTTTGGCGAAGTGATCGAGGGGATGGAAGTTGTCGATCGGATCTCGCAAGTCGCGACGGTCGACCGGGAAAAATTCCCCTCGACCCCCCAAGAACAGGTGATTATTCATTCGATCCATCGTTCGCGTTGAAAACTTATTCGATCCTTAGCGCTGTTCGCCCGTTGCATTCTGTCGTGATTAGGTTAAATTGCGGAGTGGTGAAGGCGGAATGCCTTCCGATTCTCGTCAACTTTTCGCGGCAACAGGAGGTGACGCCATGTCAAGTCATGCAGCGTTTTACGTGCAGCCGTGTCCCACGTGCGGACGACGCTTACGGATCTGTGTCGAATATCTTGGTCGAAGTATCCAGTGCCGTCACTGCCGCGCTATCTTTTTAGCGCGCGATCCGGAAAGCGGTGTCCCGGAAAACGATCCTCATGACCTGGTGTTGCGCCGCGTCGATGAACTGCTCGGGCCCTTGGAACCCGTGAAATAGCTTGGACTTCGGTTTCGAGAAAATCACTCGGTGGCCGAGCGTGGATGCAAATAGATGAAGCTCTTGCCCAGACGACCACCGTAGTTGCCCGCCGAGATCCGCAGCAGTCCGGGTGTGTCCACCGACGCAGCGATCGCAGCTTGAGTCGCTTGCCGGATCGATGCCAGATCCCGACCGTTGATGATGATTTCCATCACCGATTGAACGTCCTCGGGCAATTGCGAATCGGCGTTGGGATCATCTCGCAGCAGAGGGCAGTATTTTTCATAGGTGCTAGCAACGGTAAATCGGTACCGGCTGCCGGCCTTCGATCCGCTACCCGCGATGCCTCCGGGAAAAGGCATGATCACCCCGGGACATTGCTGAACTGCCCGGACCCCTCGTTCGGCCGCATCGAGTGCTGCGTCGGCATCCCGCCCGAAGAACCACAGGTTGCCGCCCATCAGGCCGTTTGCGTATCCCAGTCGTCGATCCAGCACGAATTCGCCGCCCAGCGTGGGAATCCACCACAGCTTACGTCCATATCGTTCGATACGTTTTTGGAAGCCGTCGCCAAAATAGGCGATCTTTCGTCCCAGACGATAGTGGTTTTCTGAGTCGATCAAGTTAAAGCAAGCGGCCGAGGGGCACGTCAACACATTTTGGCTGATTCGGACCAACGCCGCGCGCTCGAGCGCCTGGACGCGATCTTTGCGAAATCGTGGCACGTGCAGTTGCACGATGGCGCCAGGTCGACCATCGGGCGTCACAAACGATTCGTCACCTTCCGGACCTACGAAACGGTCCCCTCCGGCTTCGCAATCGCAGAGGATGGTGCTGCACGCATTGCCGGTCACCGCATGGACCGCGTGTTCGACCCAGCGTCGGTCCCGCGCCGTGATCAGAAACTCGACATACAGGCTTCGGAACGCTTCGGCGTAAGTGTCTTCGACGAACGCAGCCATTTGGCAGTCCTTTGCAACGAGAAACCAATTGTCCTAGCCCGGTTGATTCGTACCCCGAAGCGTCAGCGAGGAGATTCCTGGGATGCGGCGGCAGGTCGCGTTACGGAGCTTTCCGGCAACGGTGCAGCGACATCAGGGCGAATGCTGTCC
>REEF01000407.1 GCA_007695205.1 Planctomycetaceae bacterium | reverse complement strand
GCCTCCTGGTCCTTGTCCGTCACGCTCATCAAGTAGTATAACGCGCGACGCAGTTCCCGGCGAAGCCGGTCGGGAGAGAAATTCCGGCAAATGTCGCGCAGAATCGACCGGAATCGCAGCCACCCCATCGGCCGGTCTTCTCCGACTGTCTTTAACATCGCCAGCGCCAATCGCCCGGCTTCCGTGCCCTTCAAGTCGTTTTCTTCCAATGTGCCCAATTCCACCATCATCATCTGAAAATCGACCAGGTATGGCGTCAGAATCCGCCGCGCCGGCTCTGGCAGATCGTATTCGCTGGACAACGCGCGAGGCCGGTTCCATGTGCCGCTTTGCAGCAGCACGACCGTCAGAATGCTTGGCAGAGGTTCACCTTCCGGCGTATCCTCCAGTTGTCGGCTGACATAGCGGTGCAGTTGCCGAGCGGTCGTGTAAATGGCCCGGTGCTTGTGCTCGAAAAGCAGCGTGACGCGGCGTTCAACAGACGACCAGTGTTGTGATGCGGATGGCCGAGATGCCATCCAGCGGACATTGGTGCTCGCAGATTCCGCACCCCGTGCATCGCGACGGTTCCACAAACGGACGAAACGTCCGAGGCCGGACCTGCCGCAGCTCGATCGCCGCGAACTCGGCCGGACAGGCATCGACGCAGATGACGCAACGTTCGCCGGATGCCCAGGGTAGACAGAGCCCGCGGTCGATCCGGGCCGTACCGATCGATCGCTGCCATTTCCGATCTACCGGCAAATCGGCGATGGCCTCGGTCGGACAGACCTGACCGCAGCGAGTGCACTCGGGCAGGCAGGGACCGATCCGGGGGACCAGATGAGGCGTGAAAACGGCATCCAGCCGGTCGAGCTTCATCAGAGGGACAAGCCCGCCGGTCGGACATGCGGCCATGCACGCTCCGCAACCGACACATCGAGCGATGAACTGCCGCTCGACGCCGGTACCCGGCGGCCGGACGGGAACAGACCGTCGACCCTGCCGAAATCCCCATCCGGTCGCCGCGCCGACAGAAACCGCTCCGAAACCGGCGACCATTCCGGCGAGCCATCGGCGGCGGCGCGAGTCGACTGGGTTGGCGGCGGGGTCGGGAGAGGACGGGATACGCTCGGGATCCCCCACCCTGCCGAGCTTCCAGGCGAAATCGATGCTGCCACGACCGCAAGCGGCCTCGCACCGTCGACAAACGATACACTGACTGGACGTTCGCTGGTCGGTCGATTGGCCCATCGGGCAAACGGTGGTGCACACGCCGCAATCGTTACAGGTTGCTGATACGCGACGATCCCAGCGCGACCAGCGTGATACTAGGGACAACATCGCACCCAAGGGGCACAATGTCCGGCACCAGTACCGCGGTGCGACCAGCGTCAAGAGCACGGCACCAGCGACCAAAGCCCAAGCGAACAGAGCTGCCCAGCCGATCGGCTGCCATCGAGCAGCCGCATGGATCGCCCGGCTGGTGATCACCAAAGGGTCCAACCAGCCGCTCAGATTGACGCCGACCAACGCCAAGCCGATCAGGGCGGCAAGAATTCCCAGCGCCAGTCGAGGCTGAACCCATCGGTCACGGCAACCCATATTCCGTTGACCTGACACTCGAGCTGCGTCGATGATCGTCCCCAACGGGCAGATCCATCCGCAGAAGACACGGCCCAACAGGAACGTGATCGACATCAGCAAGAGCGCTAACAGTGCGAACGGGGCCAATTCGCGGCTGGCGATGCTGCCGGTCAGCCAGATCAACGGATCGAATCGCAGAAACAGATCGCCACCGACCAGCGACGGCCATGCGAACGTTACGGTCAGCGTCAGATACACGAACAGGATGAAGAAGACCGTCTGCGTCGCAGTGCGACGCCAGGTGAAAGCCTTTCGATGATCCCGGACGGTGTCTGCCATGTTTCCTGGGGGGTAGTGGGGATGGATCAGAAGAATCGAAAACCCTGGATATCCAGGTTGACCAGCCCCGCGTCCTGAGCCGCGTCGACCGCCTGCTGGTACTCTTGGCGAGTCACCCGCCGCGCGATGTCCGGGAACTCGTGAGCCCGATACATGGGTCGATACTGGGACATGATGTTCACATACGTGTCCTTGGGCAGATTCGCGGCGATCCAGCGGAGGATATCCGGCGATCCGCCCACATTGTTCGGCATCACCAGGTGGCGGACCATCAGGCCGCGATAGATCAGGCCATCGTCGGCGGGACGAGCCACACCGACCTGCCGCTGCATCTCTAGCAGGGCCATCTTCGTCAGGTCGGGATAGATGTCCGTCGCCGAGTATCGCGCGCCCGCCTCGGATTCCAGGAATCGAGGATCGGGAGGAGCGCAATTCGAGTAGATGGCTGCCATTTCGCCGCACCAGTACTTGAAATCGGCCAGGTAGATGTCCACGATGCCATCCAGAATTCGCAGGATCTCCATCTGTTCCCAACCGCACGTGTTATACACCAGTGGCAATCGCAAGCCCTGGCCCGCCGCAATGTCCAGCGCCAAGGCGATGTGCGGCGAATAGTGCGAAGGCGTGACGACATTGATGTTATGACACCCACGTTCCTGCAGCCGCAGCATCATCTGCGCCAACTCCTCGATCGTGGCCGGTGCCCCCTCGCCACCCATGCTGGTCTCGTGGTTGATGCAGAACACGCACCGCAACCCGCAGTGGGAGAAGAACACCGTGCCGGACCCGCCGCGACCGACCAGCGGCGGTTCTTCGCCGTAATGCGGATGGAAGGACGAGATCACCAGATCCGACGGGGCGTGGCAAAAACCTGTCTCGCCGGCCAGCCGATCGACTCCGCAAGAACGCGGGCACAACTTACACGGCGACATCCGGTTCCACAACGCCTCGCCCCGCTTCTTCAGCTCGCCGCTCCGATGCAGCTTGACATAGCCCGGCTCCCAAGGCCCGTCAGCATCGCTAACATCCTCCCCTGGACGCCGCGCGGTGGGATCGGCATCTTGATCCTGATCTGTCGTACGCCCCGTCGCTCGATGGGTGTCCAGCATGACCGGCTGCTCCTTCTGGCATCCCCCGGCGATACAGGCCAGCGAACCGAACCCGCCCATCGCCGCACATGATTGGATAAAACGTCGCCTGGATGGCAAAGACATCGGACCTCCCTCTCTTGTTTCCCGCGTGCGGTGGGACAACACCGCACTATTGGTGTGGCCGTAAAAGCGATGCTCTACTCTCAACATATGCAAATCGGCTGATCTTTTCAAGATTCACCGATCAGTGATTCGGTGCCACGGACTGGCTTGTTCCAGTTCGTAGGCGATCTCCAGCAAAGTACGTTCATCGCCCATCCGAGCGGACAATTGGACTCCGATCGGTAAACCTTCGTCGGATTGTGCCAACGGCAGCGAGATGGCCGGTTCGCCGCTGGCGTTGTTGATCGGGGTGAATCCGACGTAACCGGTCAGTCGGCGAATCAGTTCCGGGAATGGCAGCTCGGGGCTTAGGTATCCGAGTTCCGGCGTAGCGTGTCCCAGCACGGGCGAGAGGATCAGGTCGTATTCTCCTGTTCGTTCGAACGATTGCCTGGCGATCTGTCGCATGCGGTAAAGCACCCCTGGCATCCGCCAGAGCCGTCGCCGGAAACTAGCCGCAAGGTTTCGTGTGAGATTGTCCAAACGATCGGCCCGGAATTCTTTCCCGAATTGCAAGCGGCCGAACCAACCGACCAGAAAACCCAGAAAATTCCAGTAATCGGCAAAGTCGTCGATGAACGAGACGGGGATCGGTGCCTGCCAGGGCTCGACCCGATGTCCCAGGCTCTCCAGGATCGCTGCCGTCTGTTCGACCGCCATTCGCGTTTGAGAACCGGTGGGAATCTGGGTGATGGAATCCAAGATCATGCCGATCACCAGTCGCCGTTGGCCGGGTCCTTCGACCAGTCCCAGCGAGGGCAAGTTTGGATTTCGATAGGTTTGTTCGGCAGCCGCCAGGAAATGCGCCGTATCACGCACGGAGCGAGTCAACACGCCCTCGACGACGATCTTGATCGGCAGCGTTCGAGCCATCTCGCCCTCGACCAATCGGCCGCGCGACGGTTTTAATCCGACCAGTCCGCAGCAGGCGGCGGGAATGCGGATCGAACCGCCCCCATCATTGCCATGGGCCAGGGGGACGACGCCGGCCGCCACCAGCGCGGCGGCACCGCCGGAACTGCCACCGCAGGAGTAGGCCGGATTCCAGGGGTTGCACGTGGGCGGTTTTCCCTGAAACTCGGTCGTACTGTTGAATCCGAATTCGGGCATGCTGGATTTACCCAGCACGTGGAAGCCCAGCGAGAGGAACTGTCGTGCGAAGCTACCGTCGACAGCGGCAGGCATCTGAGGAATCCCTTGCGATCCGAACCGCGTGGGCATCCCCTTCACATGCGTATTGTCTTTTACGAAGACAGGCACGCCGGAGAACGGTCCTTCGCGTGGTTCTTTTGCTGCCGCCAGTGCCCGTTCGTAGTCTTCCCACGCGACCGCCCGCAGCACGGGCTGGACCTTTTCGGATCGACGGATCGCCGCTTCCGCCAATTCGACCGCACTGAGCTCGCGCCGCCGCACCAGATCCGCCAGAGCGACCGCATCGCGATCGGCCAGCACATCATCGCCGAAAGCGTGTACTGTACTACCAATGTCCAAGATCGTTCAATCCTTCACAAAGTCAGCGACCAACGGGAGCGGACCAACGGAAAGGGTCGGGAGTCGTTTTCGGAGAGAGCGTTTTCCACATGGTTCGTTGTT
>REEF01000684.1 GCA_007695205.1 Planctomycetaceae bacterium | reverse complement strand
GCCAACGATCAACCACATGGAAAGCGGCTTGCCCGAAAACGACTCCCGACCCCTTTACGTTCCAGAACTGCAATGATGGGGCACCTGGCCGCAGACGAAAAGTACGGCAAGATGACATTGCTGTCCGACGCTTTGTCGTGGCGGGCGAACCGGCCCCCGCCCTTCCCAACGCTTTTTGAAAGAACGTACCGGCTCGTGAAACGAATTCCGAAAAGACAGTGTGCAACCGGCATGGGGGTTGCTCCCTATTTTGATTCAAACGATTCGCGGTGCCGTGGGTACGAGACTTTATCATCATGATGCCGGCAACATCACAAAAACTGGTTGAATTGTTGCAGCGTCCGGGCGTGCTTGCCAGAACGGGCGGTCGGGTCAAATTGCTGCAGACGCACATGTCGTGGATTCTCCTGGCCGACCAGCACGCTTACAAGATCAAAAAGCCGGTCGACTTGGGATTCGCCGATTTCACGAGTCTGGAGAAACGGCGATATTTTTGTGAGGAGGAGTTACGGGTCAATCGACGGCTGGCGCCGGATCTGTACTTGGCGGTCTTGCCCATCACGGGCACCTGTCAGTCCCCCGTCGTTGGCGGGGACGGCGAACCGATCGAGTATGCTGTGTACATGAAGCAGTTCCCCCAAAGAGAACTGCTTCCTCACGTGCTGGAACGAGGCGAGTTGGGGCCGCAACACGTTGAGAGCTTGGCGCGAGACATCGCCGAGTTTCACCGAGTCGTCGAAGTCGATCGCGAGCGCGGCCGCTTCGGCGATCCGGAGAACGTCTGGAGACCGATGCAGGCCAATCTCCATCACTTCGAGCAATCGTTGGACGATGCGGCCTTACGTACCGAACTGCAGCAACTGCAGCGATGGAGCGAGAACGAGTTTACGGAGAAGCGCAACGATTTCGCTGCTCGGAAACGCGATGGATTCATTCGTGAATGTCATGGGGACATGCACTTGGGCAACATGTTCCGCGATGGCAATTCCATCACCATCTTCGACGGGATCGAGTTCAACGAGACGTTTCGTTGGATCGACGTCCTGAATGAGGTCGCGTTTCTGGTCATGGACTTGAAGTATCGAGGCCGAGCGGATCTCGCGCATCGCTTTTTGAACGCCTATCTGGAGCGTACAGGCGACTATCAAGGCTTGGTCGTTTTCCCCTTTTATCAGGTCTACCGGGCGTTGGTACGCGCCAAGGTCAAAGACATTCGCAGTAGCCAGGCGCAACTTGCCGCACGAGCCCGAGCCGCACTTCAGAACCAGGTCCGCGATTATCTCGACCTGGCAGCGAAATGCACGCGAGCGCCGCATCCTCGCCTGTTGATCACGCACGGAGTCGCCGGAACGGGAAAAACCAGAGGCACCGATCCCTTGGTGGATCAGTTGGGGGTGATTCGTATCCGATCGGACATCGAGCGGAAACGACAATTCGGATACCAGCACTTGGATCGGACAAATTCGCCCGTCGGCCGCGGGATCTATTCGTCTGAGATCACAGATCAAACGTATCAGCGGTTGGCGGACTTGGTCTCCACTGTCATCCAGGCGGGATTCTCGGCCATTGCCGACGGCACGTTTCTTCTACGCAGCCATCGCGACCTGCTCCGCCGGATGGCCCAAAAGTTGGGCGTGCCCTTTCGCATTCTGGATTTCCATGCCCATCCGGAGACCATTCGTCAGCGGATCGTCGAGCGTCAGCGTCGAAAAGCTGGCGCTTCGGAAGCCGATCTGAAGGTATTGGCCCGCCAATTGCAGACTCAGCAACCACTGGCTAGCGACGAACAAGACGCTGTGATCTCCATCGACACGGAATGTGGAGATAGCCACCCCACCGAAAATTGTTTTGCATTCGATTCCGAACGACGCCAGCATTCATCATGAAAACGTTTTACCAACAGACGTGTCCGGTGTGTGGGCATGTCTTCAAATTGTCGGTTCAGTTACTGGGGTACGCAGTATCTTGCCCTCATTGCCGGGGCTGGTTTCAGACGCGGGATCATGCTGATTGCGGTCTTGCGGGTATCCCGCTGGAGCCCATGAAAACAACGAAACCACACTCGACAGAGAAGGATGACAGATGATGTTGGATCGAACCATGTTGGAGGTCGAGACGTACCGCGCCGAGCCGGGCCCTAATGGGCAGCTGAGCAGTACAGAACCGCTGCGACCCCGCACCGATCTTGCCGAGATCGCTCGGTCATGTCTGCAAGCCAACCCTTACGAAGACATTAAGAGCCTGGAATGCGAATACCATGAAGGGGTGCTCATGTTGCGTGGACAGGTGTGTACCTACTATCACAAGCAACTGGCGCAAGAGGCGGTGCGGGATATCCAGGGCATCGAGTCGATTGCAAATGGGGTGAAAGTTGTCGGGGTAAACCATTCACCGACGGCACGGAAGCCTCGGTGATTTAGAACAAAGATAAAGGAGATTTCATGCGCAGGTTGATTGCGGCGATCGCCTTGGTCGCGTCATTCAGCGTCTCGGCTGGACGCTACGACGAATCGCAAGACGCGAACGGCACGACGGCCGGGCCGTTGGTGATCCAGGTTCGTCTGGAGGACGAGGCGATTACGCCGATCACCGCGCGCTTTGTCGGTCGAGCCATCGACATGGCGGGTGATCAGCGTGCCGAATGTCTGGTCATCGTCTTGGATACGCCGGGTGGTTTGGTGGATTCGACGCGACAAATGGTCAAGGATATCTTGCGTAGCGAGGTACCGGTGGTCGTCCACGTCGCACCGCCAGGGGGCCGAGCAGCTTCGGCCGGCGTTTTCATTACCATGGCGGCTCATGTCTCCGCAATGGCGCCGGGCACGAACATCGGGGCGGCTCATCCCGTCGCACTGGGCGAAGCACCCTTTCCTGTTGCGGACTGGCCCGATGACGAGGAAGACCAGGAAGAGCCCGACGCTGGCAGGACTCCCGACGAAGAAAAAGCCATCAACGACACCGTTGCCTGGGTACGTGCGCTGGCCGAATTGCGCAACCGCAATGCCGACTGGGCCACCGAAGCCGTTCGAGAAAGCCGCTCCGTCTCGGCCAATGTGGCTGTAGAGCAGGGCGCGGTCGACTTGCTGGCGGATGATCTGGACGATTTGCTCACCAAGATCCACGGCCGTCAAGTGCAGACTCCACGCGGCGAGGTGACCCTGAACACGCGTCAGGCGACCATCCGCCATCATCAGATGTGGTGGGGGGAACAGATCCTGGCGACGCTGGCACATCCCAATCTGGCGGTCCTGCTGTTGGTCTTCGGGTTCTATGGCGTGATATTCGAGTTGTATTCGCCGGGTTGGGGCGTCGCTGGTACGCTTGGCGCCCTCTGTTTAATTCTCGCTTTCTTGGCGATGTCGATTCTTCCCATCAATTACGTGGGGCTCTTGCTGCTAGCCCTAGCCTTGGCTCTGTTCGTGGCCGAAGTATTTGTGACCAGCTTTGGCGCCTTGACGGTCACGGGGGCGGTTTGTTTGGTGCTGGGCGGGTTGCTGCTGGTCGATTCGCCTGCCGGGTTCACGGGCGTTTCCCTCAACCTGCTGATTCCACTGGCTTTAGCCACGGCCGCCATCACCTTCGTGTTATTGAGCAGCGTGGTGCGGACGCATCTCGGTGCAGTGCGCACCGGCGGCGAAGGACTGGTCGGCACGCGAGCCACTGCCTCTGTCGATTTTGTCGAAACCGAAGGACATTATGTCGGTTCGGTGCGAACCCACGGCGAAACGTGGCAGGCGGTCAGCGCGACGCCCGTCGCCGCTGGTCAGGCACTGGAGATCGTCCAGCGCGAGGGACTGACACTGTACGTCCAGGTTCCGGAACAGGCCGGCCCAGTGGACCGATCCCGGCCAACGGACGCTACTGCGTAGTTACACAAGAACAAGGAGAAAAAAGATGGGGCCGTTATTCGAAGAAATCAATGTTTTGGGGATCATTGGCATCGTGCTGGCGATCGTGGTGTTGTACTTTTTGAGCTGCCTTCGCATTTTTGCGGAGTACGAGCGGGGCGTGGTGTTTCGGCTGGGGCGAGTCCTGTCGCGGCCCAAAGGTCCGGGGCTGGCGTGGGTCTTCTGGCCGATCGACCGCATGGTCCGAGTCAGCTTGCGAACGATCGTACGCGACGTCCCTTCACAGGACGTAATCACGCGGGACAACGTCTCGGTCAAGGTCAACGCAGTGGTCTACTTCCGCGTGATCGACCCGATGAAAGCGATTCTGGAGGTCGAGAACTACATGTATGCCACCAGCGAACTATCGCAAACGACACTCCGCAGCATCCTGGGCCAAGCGGATCTGGACGATCTGTTGTCGGAGCGGGAACGCATCAACCAGGAACTGCAGCAGGTGATGGACGAGCAGACCGACCCGTGGGGTGTCAAAGTGGGGGTGGTCGAGGTCAAGCACGTCGACTTGGCTCAGGAGATGAGACGCGCCATGGCCCGTCAGGCGGAAAGCGAACGAGACCGTCGCGCCAAAGTGATTCACGCCGCGGGAGAGAGCCAAGCCGCGGGGAAACTGCGAGAGGCGGCCGAGGTCATTAAAGACCACCCGATGGCCATGCAGATGCGGTTCCTGCAGACGCTGGCCGACGTGGGCTCTGAAAACAACACGACCATCGTTTTCCCCTTGCCGGTCGAGTTGTTCGCCCCGCTGTTGCCGCGAGACAGGCCAAGCGGCTCGGAATAACCAGCACGTGCAAGAGCGGTTTTGACGGAAGGGGTCGGGACTACTTTTCGGACAAATCCTCTTCCAAA